>JALAGN010000057.1 GCA_022712415.1 Spiroplasma sp.
CTATTATTAACGGTAAAACTGAATATACTTACGATAGTGAAATATATTCAAATAGTTACTTATTTAATGCTTACAATGAATTGGTTGCTGATTTGTCAAACTTTAAAACTGTTGATATGAGTCAAACAATTATGTGAGGTATTGGTGGTGTTAAATACCGTTTCATCTCTGCCTTCTACGACAAAACCGTTAAGGATAGCGAAGGAAACATAACACAATTAGGACAATGATACCAACCAGATATGGTAAATATCTTTGATCAAGTTAATGAACAAGAACGTTCTAACTTTATTAGAAGTACATTTGCTGTTACCGCGGGATATGCAAAAAGTCAAAATTGAGATTTAGGTCAATCTTACAACATCATTCCAGGTAAATCAGATATCGCACTTACTTTTGATGCTACAGTTGGAGATTCGATGAATACTTATCCAACTATTTATGACGAAGATATTTTGACTGATAAAGATACACAAGCAATCTTCTACTTACATAATGCCGATTTTGGTGATTATTTTGGAGGAGAAGTTGATAGTAATCAATTTCAAGATACATCGCGAATCTATATGAAACATATCGATGACCAAAATAACGATATGGAATTTGACAAAGATGTTTACCAATTGTATCTTGCCAATAACTTAACTTCATTAGGCGACGTCCAAACAAAAATAAATAATATGAGTAGCGACACTAATATTGGTGATATTGAAAGCAATAATAGTGCATCCAACATTCAAGCATATAAAGACACTACAATTGTTAATATGCGTTCAAGCTTGTTGCCAAAAACTGCCAAAATGTTTATGTGAATTTCAATCTCATTAACAATTGTCTTTATTGCTGTTATCGTTTTTGTTGTCTACAACATTGTCAGAAAATTCCTACAATCACAACGATCACAATTAGGAAACTTAAAATCATTAGGAGTACGGAAAACAAAATTAATTACTAACTTTGTTATTTACATGTTGTTCCCAGTTCTATTTATTGTTCCAATTGGATGGGGAGTTTCAATTAGTTTAGAGACTGTTGTGATGAACATTTTCAATACTTACTTTAACATCTCGCCAGTTATTCCAATTGGATGACAATTCTTACTAATCGAATGAGTGGCAGCCTTTGCCATTATTGGTTTTGTTGTTTGATATTTAGCTTGAAGAACAATTCGTAAAGAACCATTAATTTTAATGAATCCGAATACTGAGATGACAAAAGTTTCTTGAATCAATCGAATTTCATCAAAATTACATGTCAAAAAATTCACAACAAGAATGCGTCTAACTATTTTGACAACTTCAATCAAAAATATTGTTTCATATTTCTTTGTCTTCTTAATTGCTGGCTTAATTTTAACTATCTCGTTAGTGGTACCAAGTACCATTAAAGGAATGACATCAGAATACTATGCCAATGTTAATTATGAAAACGGATATGAATATAGTGGTGTTTACAGTAACGTTCCAACAACTCGTTATGGATTCTACAACATTTCAAATACTTCTGAAGATGAAAGAGGAATTGATGAAGCAATGGCCTCATCGATTAATACCTACTTCAAAGTTACAGGTGAAGATGGATCAGAAAATTACACTTCTTTATTTGACAACCGTGATCAAGATGCCTTTTGAAATGAAAACGGGGCAGTTAATTTATTTGACCAAACATTCTATAATAACTTGTTAGCAATTAACGGTGTTAACTTTTCAATTGATACCTTTGATAAATTATTAGATCGAATGAGTGCTGTTGATGACGAAGCAAAAATCACAGTTGCCGCTTCAGTCAATACATTAGCATGTAGTGTTGTCCCAAAATTGTTTGGACAACCAGTAATTGAATTAGACGGGGAACCAGATCAATATGATTCATGTATTTCTCAAGTCTCAAGTAATTTAATTCCTTCAACAGTTAAAGAACTATGAGCAAATGATGAAAACGAGAAAAAACTATTCTCATTAGACTTTAACAAAATTAGTTACGATGCAAATCAAGACCAATTGTATACAAGAATCGAAGGTTATGTTGGGGATAATCCTTCAACTCAAATTGATTCTTACATTTACGGAATTGATAAAAATAGCCGTAACCAAAATTTAAATCTTGCAAATACTGAAAACTTTTTAGATGACAGTACAACATCAAAAGTGATTCCTGTAACTGTTAATAAAAAAATGACATTACGTGGTTACAAAAAAGGTGACACAATTCCGTTCTCATCATTTGATAATAAAATTTATTTAGGTGATCCGAAAAAAGATGGTGTGGCATTGACGCCTGACATGTGAGCATACGAAAATACTGACGGAACATATACTAACAATCTCTTTGATGGTTCGATTGACCTAAACCATATGACTTATAATGAAAATGAACAATATTATTTAGACACAGACGGAACAATCAAACCATATCATTTAATTCAAAATGTTGTTTTAAAATTACCTAAATATTATGTTGGCAAAATCAAAGATATCAATGCTGCATATAGTGCTTTGAAAAACAATGATATCAAGGTAGAAGATGATTATTACATTATCCATCCATTTGACACACGTGTTTATGAGGATGGGGAGCCAGCGCCGATTGGAATCGATTCATTATCTGATGAAAATGTTTCTTATACTTGATGAGGTCTAGCAACTAATGGAGTTGAAATTCCGCAAGATGATAGCCACCCAGATGCAATCAAAGCTGATAAAATTTTATATAAAAACGAGACCCCAGTTAAAACAAGTTATACTTTAAAAATTGTTGGTGTCCAAGATTTATATGACGGATATTCAATTTACATGAGTCAAAGTAATGCTAATAGAATTTTAGGATTACAAAATCCGGAAAAAACCTTAACATTTGCCAACGGTGATAAAGCCAATATCTGATCTAACGCTAAACTAAGCAAAGATGAATTCATCAACGATCAAATGCGTCGTATGATTCTGCACGCTGATGGCGGAGATAACTCAATTTATGGAATGGGAAAAGGAACAATTGCTCCTTCAATCAATAAAGCAAATTATGTAGCCTCAACTAAATCGGTTATTAACAAATTAGTTGTTTCTGTTTACACAATTTGTATGATTTTTGTTGTGATTGCAATTGTAACAGCCTTAATCGTAATTTATCTAATTACAGATTTATCAATCGGACGCTTCAAACGTTTCATGAGTTTAATGCGTGTTCAAGGTTACCAAATGCGAGAAATTAACTCGATTATTATCTGATTATTTGCGCCGACAGCAGTTATCGCGACAATATTAGCTGAACTCGTTATTTACTTGGTGATTCAGTTTGCTGTTCCAGCGATCTTAATCTCACTAAATATCGCAGTTCCACTCCACGTTAATATTATTATGATTGTGGTCACTTTCTTAATTAGTGCCTTAATATTTACAGTGGCATATTTATATGTCTTAAGTTCAATCAAAAGAGTACGATTATCGAC
>JALAGN010000058.1 GCA_022712415.1 Spiroplasma sp.
CTCTCAAAGACAATGAGAATAAGGATTATCACTGAATTATTTATTATTTAAAATGACTTCACACCTTACATTCTGCACAAACCTTTGTAATAATTTCACATTGATCTTTAATTGTATAATGACATGTACAGGGAATTTTCTGATGGACCATTTTGAATAGGACATTAATATCCTTGTCTCAAATATTTGAGGAATTGTTTAAAAATCGACACATTGATAAATTAATCCGACATAGTAATCAGCATATCTAATTAAAGGATTGGATTTGGATTCAAATTGTTTAACATTGATGTTGACATTAGTGAATGGTGAGTTCAAATAAATTTGCGTTTTTATATAATTCTCTAAACCCTCTAATTTAACATTCGCTCCAGTTCAAACTAAACCAGGTATTTTGGGAATACTTTTTCTTTGGTCAACCGATATTTTAATAATTACCTCTTCGTCACATCCAATACCTAATGTTCTTACCGTTCTATCGACCAAATAATACGTCATCATATTGTAAATTGCATCTAAGTTGATTGATTTATTATTTTTCGACACTCATTTTTTGAGATTGCATATTATAGAAACATTATTTTGATGATTATTTTTAATTTTTCTAGACAAAAATAATTTATTTTTTCAAGTTAAATTATTTCATTTAACTTCACGATGATTTTTCGAGTTATCCAATGGAATATACTGTTCTAATGATTCCTCATTATTTTTTCTAAATTCTTTGATTGCCTTTTCAATATGTAGAATATTTGCCTTAATTTTTGATTCTATTCCTCGAATATTATTGATATCATCACTTACAATATAGAAACCACCCACAACAAAAAAATCGGACAATGTGTTTCCGCTTTCATCTAAATAAAATTGGATTAATTTGGACAAAATAAGTGTTTCCTTCCGTAAAAAAAGGAGGTTTCCCTCCTCTGCGTAGAGTTGTCCGTGCCTACATCACGGTTAAGCTATGCTACAAACATCTATGTCTTACAAAATGATAATATCACTAAATTAAAATAAATTATATGATTAATTAAATATTATACGTATAGTAAACGATTCAATCATTCAATATTTTATGATTAACCGAACAAATTTGAGATTCTTAACTTTAGTTAACTAATTCATTAATATTTTTACTGTAAGAAATAACTCAATTTTAAGTATTCAAATTGGTGATTGTACCCTCTACCGTAAACGGTGTTGTTGTAGCTTTAATTGTTGTTATTGTGTTTAAATCATCGTTTGTATATACAAAATCCTCGGGCATTTCATAGGTAATATAATATTGTTCCCCATCTGTAAAATTACCAGTACCATCGTCATTTTTTTCTAAATTAGTATCTTTGATGGTCAATACTTTTTCATACATAATAACTTGAAATCCAATTTCGCCCAGTGCCGAAACTAACGACAAGTCATGTTTCACATTTTCAAACAATCCTATATGTAGTAGAAAAGAATTCCCAATTGTTCCTAAAATTTCATCATATTTGTCATTGGCGCTTATATAAGATTTAACAGGACCTAAATCATATTTACCATCATCAGTTGGTGTTTGTTCACTAAAAATTTGGTCTCAAGTGTACGTAAGTGCTTTTGGTTCTTTATCATCATTGTTATCGTTGTTGTTTGATGTTCCTTTATCAGGATCACCACATGATACGACTGTTGCAGAACTAGTGGCAATCAATCCAGCAGCTCCTAATAAACTTAATAATTTCTTCATATTTTCTTCCTCCAATGTATACTATCAACTCTATTGAAAAAAAAATTCAACACACTATAAGGGTACTTTATAGACAATTACTGCGCCCAAATTTGTCCCATTAAGTGTCGATTGTTTAAGTAAGAGTATAAAAATTACTATTAAATTTTTCCTCAAGCATATCACTAATTAAAAAAGGGAAATTAACTTCCCTTTTTAAGCAAATTGGTCAACAGAACTAACTTTTAGTTTTGTATCATAAATCATAATGGATAATAAAATGATCATCAGGTTAAAAACGGGAACAACGATTAATGCCGTGATGGCTTTTCAACCAAAGGTTACTGCTAAATTAAAGTTAAATGACGAAAAGACAAATCCGTCAGCTCAATGCAGTAATAAAATTGTAATTCCGACTGCGGTAATTGTTGCCAGAATTGTCGCAACTAAATATCCAAAAATTAAGTAATTAATAATTTCTCGCGTGCGGTATCCCAATGTTTTTAACACTCGAACGATATTTTCATTTTCTTTTAAAACTAAATAAATTAGAATCAAGGTTATTAAAACAACTAGCACAATGAACACAATATTAATTAAATCAAACATAAAAGTAATTGTGGCTGTTTTCTGTGTGAACGTTTGATAGATTAATTGCGGATTCTCCGCCACAAAATTCTCATTGTAGATTTTGCTCATATATTTTTGATAACTTGTAATTGTGTTATGATCTGTTTCACTTGTCGCAATTGTGAAGTTATTTAAAACAAACGGTACGGCGTCATTGTCGTAGACAGTGTTGCGCATTGCGTTTCAAACGTTGTCATCCATCACACGACTAGCAAAGTATTCGGCAAATTTTTGCATTCCAGTATTAAATTTACGATAGTGTTCGGTAATAGTTGGAGCGTCAAAGTGAGTTGCAAATTCGGTTCCGATTTTTGACATCTCCATTGTTTTTTGTAACACAGTTCGCAGCTGGTGTTCATCAACGTATACGTCACTGACATTCGGATTAGTATAATCAATTTTACTAATTCGGAAGTAAACCGGAATGTTACCTGCGTTGTAAACATAGGTATCGTCTGATTCAAACTCCCGGCTTTCCATATTGTAAAAACTTCCTAAAGCCGTTTTCTTCATTTGCCCTAAATGATTCTTATATGAACTACCCGCTATAACATCAATAATTGGAACTTTAAATTTGAACAATTGTTGATCATCTGAAAATTCACCGGGATGTTGATCTAAATAATATCCGAGCTCAGCAGTCCGAGCTATTAGAGAATTATAATCGTGCGGTGCATTCATTTTCATTGCCGCATCATACTGGTCGGTTGTTGGTGCAATGACATAGTTACTAAATTGTTTAATTTTTTGACGCATCTCATCTGTCACAGCAATAATACGCGAACCAAATGATTCAACTTCACTAAATTCTTGAGTGGTCGATAAGGCAACGGTTGCGATATCTTCTTGCGGAATGTATGTGTTATAGAATGAGATTCCGGGACCTTGATAATTAGGAAATTTATTTTGGAACGCTTCCACTTTAACTTCCAAGTTTCCTAATACACTTGTTAAATCAAAATCTCCAAACTGTAAACTAAAGTCATGGTGTGCCAAGACCTTTAAATCATCAGCACTAATTCAAGCCCCTTCCAAGTTGAAAAAGACTTGCATTAAATCAGGTAACGCTGTCGTATAGGTCTCACGATTGTAATTAATTTTTTCGATCTGACTTTCATCAGGACTAAAAATAAAATCAATTTGTTTTTCAGATGGTTTATCTGATGTGACCGAGTTGAATTTTTGGAAGACAACATTATCATCCGTATATAATTTGAACATTTCTGGCGCCATGATTGAATAGTTTTGATACGGATCAGCAAAGTGAGAAATCTTTTTCGCCGATTTAGCAACAGAACCGTTAAATGCATATGAGAACAAAGTAATGGTCATTGTTATTAAGAGAATTAAATAAGTAACAATGTTTTTAGCAACATTATGGTTTGAGAAACTAAATCACAAACTATTTTTAATTCTAAAAGTTTTTTTCAATCCTGATGAACAAGTAATTGCTACCCGCTCTGTTAAACCAAAAGCATAAACCTGATTGTTATTTAAATTTTTGGCGGAAAGGGTTGAGTACAGAATGACAAAAAAAATTAAAATAATTGCTAAGAAAATGATTCCAATCATAATAAAAACAAAATAGTTTGTTTTTCAGAATCCAATTTCAAACAAGTAATCGTTGCTAATAAAATTATAAAGTTGGTTTTGCACAACCGCCTGTCCAATAAAGGCAATGGCGAGCGAAAAGAGAATCGGATAAATTAAAATATTGACAACCAGCCACGCTAGTTTCATTCTTTTGGTTCCCATCGCCTTTAAAAATCACAAAGCTTTGCGATCGTTTTTAACAATTTGTTGTAAGAAAAAATAAAACGTCACAATGGAAAGGATTGTGAAGAGCGCATCAAAGACAATGGAAATAGTCACGAGCAGATTTGGCAGTCCCAGATCTTGTTTTGAAAATGCGATTTTAAAAATTGAAGCATCAAAGCCGGTTAAAAATTGCGTTGTCCCCGGTTTGTATCAGGCGCTTTGCGATTTTAAAATTTGGTTTGCTTGATCAAAAACGGGTTTTGAATAATCGTTATCACGAGTGGTTAAATTAAACTTCGCTCCACTTGTTTGAATATACTCACTAAATAAATTATTAGTATCATAGTAGTCAAACAGATCTGTATTATCAATCACAATGTCATTCATATATCTGACACTTTGATTATTGGGAAATTCAAATCAACCAATTACTTTGGTTTTAATTTTGATTTCATTTCGTTTCAGAATTGTAATTTGACTCTTACCTTTTAAACTTTGGTAGTATTTTTTTGAAACAAAAACTCCAACTTCATCTTTTGGGGTTGGTGCTTGGTCGTGCAAAATAAACGGTTGCAGTGCTTTATTTGTTAAATCAAGATAAAACATCGATGCTGAATTCCCGTTAAAAAGAATACCATCACGGTTGATTTCATTTAAATTAAAATACTCAGTTGCTAATAAATCTTGTATTGCTCACTGAAAAATGTTCCCAAACATTTTTCTAATTTCACTAGTCCGTAATTCCGATAGAATATTTTGATAATGCGTTGAATAATCGGTTAGATTAATTTTTTGAATGAACCCTCAAGTTTTTGCTGTATAAATATCGGCTAAAAATGTACGTCCTCACTATTATCAAGCGCCAATTGATTTTCATCTGACAAAACAGTATTTAGTTTTTGGATGATGGCATCTTGACAATAGGCACTGTACGGTCCAGCTTCCGTAAAATAATTATAACGATATTCCATTTCACCATCGACACGATATTTATCAGCGACGCGTTCGTCGCTCAATTTATGATCAATGTTTAAAGCGAAATTAGTAATTCCTAACATTAAAGAGAAAATAAAACCTAAAAAGAAAAACAAAATTAGAATGATTGGATATTCATTCTTCAATTTTGCCAATGAGTTTTTAAGTACTAATTTGAAGTTCATTTTTTTCTCTCCTAATTTTAAAACTGAAAGCGGCTTTCATCATCAAAATTCTATGCTAGGAAATAGAAATTAAAAATCTTTAAATTAAATAATTAGTTTTCCGAGCTACGATCGGGA
>JALAGN010000059.1 GCA_022712415.1 Spiroplasma sp.
TCATCCTTGCTTAATTATTAAAACAATTAAAGAATAAATAAATATTATGAACCGAAACACTGTAACACAAAATGCCGCGATTAAAATAATTTCAACCATTAATAAATATCATGATAGCGTCATTATTTTGTACTCCCAACTAAATCAATTAGGTTGCGAATATTTTTCACAGCTGTAATTTCATCGCGCACATCTTTATTTGATAAGCGGTCAATCAAAATTGATAGTTGATCTTTATATCCACTTGCCACACCTGTAAATGTTTTCGATGTATAATTTAAATTAAATTTCTCAGCACTTGATGTGTTGCTAATTTTGTTTGAAGTACTAATATTGTTTTTTAAATATGTTGTTTCATCATCAATTGTATCTTCAAGTGTTTTAATCTTGTTTGTATATTTTGTTCCAACATTTAATTCTAACGAACGAAGTGAAACAATTTGTTTTGCTTGAACCAGTGAATGATCATCTTGCACAGCATGAATTTTTTGATATTCATTCATCCCATTTAATTCTGGATAAGCATACATTGTTTCTCCGGGACGACAATTAATAAAGTTAGAACTTCAATTGGGATTTTTACGATACCATTCATTGTTAGAATAGTTACAGTATAGTGGTGAGTTTGTTAACGATAACGCAAACAAAGAGTAATCACCAATTCCAATGTCGGCACCAACAAAATTATTTGTTTCGTTGCAGCCAAGCGAGTATCAACCCGTTCTTAGTCCTAACTTATTTCTTTTGTTTACAAAGTTCATGTAATTTTCATTATCTTCATTATAAAAATCGTAATTGTAAATTCATGCATACTCCGCATAGTCGGTTGTGTCAACAACATCTTCGTAACCAACGACATCATTTTCTCAATCGGCGATTGCATAATGAATGTATTCATGTTTTGGATCAAACGCTTTTAAAATATTGTTATCCATTTTAACAGTGCCTCAAGATTTTTCATCATCGTAATAATAGATTTTGACTTCGTTATAAGCAGCTTTCAATGTTTCATCACTGCCGGCGCGGACTTGGTCAACGTGTTTTTTAAATTCATCTAGTCATAAATTCAAAAGTAATTTCCCTTGCGCTTTCTCTGGACCAGAATAAGACGGAACAAATGCTTTGTTCGCGTAAGAATACATTGATGTTAGTGTAGTGGGACCTCAATCCCCTTGGATTCCTGATAGTTGTAATTTTTTAAAGCCTGCTTCCGCAAAACTTTTCATATATAAATCAAATGACGATCATGAATATTTCCCCAAACGAATTTTATCCTTAAAGAGAGACATAAACTCATCTTCTGGTAAATCTTGCGTTAATTTTTCAGAAAGCTTTTTATCATTTCTGTCTTCTAAAATAAATGTGAACGGAGTGATTGCTCTGTTCATAACATTTCATTGGTCTTTGCTTTCGTTTTCTTCATCGAATTGGATCAAACCAATATCTCGCACTTCGGCGTTATCGCCAATTGCTAAGAACGCTCATTGTTGCTCTACCATGTTTGCCATTTCATCATTCATAGTCTTTCAATATTTTTCGTTGTTATATTCAAAGAATGCTAATTCATTGTATAAACTTTTGTTACTATCGTTACTATTTTTTAAATACACATTTTGAAATCAATCTTTAAAATCTGCTGGGACTTCATTTTTACGAATATTGTAATAATAAGAAATGTTATCCAGTCCATTAAAAATGTTGACATCAGATCAATTAGTTGCCAATTGATAATTATTTGAAACATTGACACCAATACTTGTGGCATCAATTGCAACACCTTCGTCGTTTGTTAATGTCAAATTAATTTCGTAGCTTCCTACTTCAGTTGCTTCGTTTGTTTGAACATAAAAATAAATCGGTGCCACTTTATCGGTAACTAATTTTTCTTGGGCTTTTCTTTCTGAAAAAATATCTGGAACCAGATAGTAACCACTCACAGCATTGTCAATCGCTGACATATTGTTTGTATCTTGATGGGCATAAGCAAAGTCAACAAAACCATAACGAATACTAATTCCTGCTGCACTTAATTCTTCTTGATTTGTAACGGCAACTTTTAAATTCTTTAAATCCATTTTGGATTTAATAACTCATTGAAAAAGGTTGGCATCGTTTTCTCAAAGTTCTAAATTAAATTTTGTTTTGGGTGCGTAATCATAAGATTCAACATCACCATAAAATTCGTAATTATTAATATCATTTGTCGTTGGATCTTGACCACCAGTTTCATAAATTGCATAATTATCAACAGCGCTCGCCACAAAAGATGCATCAAATTGATTTGTTTGGTACAGGTCACTATCGTGTTTGAAACCAGTTAAATAATAATCGCGATTATAAATTGAAGAGTTTCTTGTTAGGTAAACAGAAACGGCACCTAAAACACCAATAACAAAAAGAGCAAGCGAAACAAAAACGCCTCAGATTTTTACTTTCATTTTTTTCACTCCTAACTTTTTAATTAATAAATATTGTAGAACTCTTCTTGATCGTCATTGTATGAATGAACACTAGTAATAACTCAATACGGTTGATTAATATCATTGGAAACATTCTCTCAAGTGATTTGATATTGATGATGAACGGGTGCTAACTCCTCTAACATTCCAGTTCCGTCATAATTTAATAAAGCTTTGTCTGTTCATTTTTCTGGATCAGCTTGTTGTCCTAACACTACCCCTGATACTTTGTCGGCATTAGTAACAGTTGTTTTTCAATCACCAGTTAAACCATCGGCTTGATTATCAGCAATTGTTTGGTACGGATTAAAATTCTCTGGGACTTCATATTTAGTTGTTTGTTGATCAGCATTCGAACTTGAGTCACCTTCTCCAGTGTAATCAAGTGTGAATGTCATTTTACCCCCAAGGGTTTTATTGTTGTTAGTATTAATCGTGATATTACTATCATCTCAATACTCATCATCAGTTAAATACTGTAAGAAATCCTCGTGATATTTTGACATTGACTCGTTTGTTTTTTCTTTTTGTGCATTAATCATACTCATGAAAGTGTCATAACCAACTGTAGACGGTTTATACAATTTATTTAGTGCTGAGAATAATGAACCTTCATCAAATGAAGACCCATTAAACCCTAATGCCTTTTTGTAATATGCTAAATCACTTGTCGCAAAATCATGCAATGTTGCCGGTCAACTATCTGGTTGTCCATATTTGTCAACAATATCAAAAATATTTTTGAAATTAGAACTACCAATTCCACTAAGTTCGGTTCCAAGGAAAGAAATAAAATTGATTCCCCCGTTATAGTGGTCGTTGACACCAACAAGTTCATTTCAAATGTCACCAGTAAACAAATCTGATGCTAGTTTGGCAAATGCGGTATAGATAACTCCATCTGTTTGGTTAAACAAGATTGAACCATATTTATCCTTATCTTCGTTACTCATCTTTGATAATGCATTATACAAAGATTGTAATAATTGTCCAATTGAAGCATATTTCGCAGCTAAGTCACTTCCCTTAGTTGCGTTATCGCCCGTTTTGTCGTATTCGAGAATGTTTGTTAATGTTGCTACAGCTTCACTAGGGCGTTTATATTCTGCGTAACCTTCATCAGTTAATTTCACGTTTGCTAAATCAGGGTTCGATGAAACAATTGTTGGATCAATTTCGTCCAAAATTGCTTTTACGTCAGTTGCATTTTTTTCATCATTGCCAGTTCTTAACCCCTCTTTATCAAAGAAAGCGCGAATTGGATCAATTAGAAAACGGACTCCCATATCCTGAATATCAGCTTCTGCTCCTGATTCAGTAATCACAGGGATAATATAGTTGTTTAGTTTTGCCAAAATATATGACCCTGTTCCGGTTGGCCCGATTTGGTTGAAATAGTTTGATATGTTACTCATAACCGAACTTATATACATTTGTTTAGCACCATACACAATTGAACCAGCAGTTGAACCAAAGGGAATTGTTGTTGGTTCTGTATCACCGTCATTAGTTCAATTTAAGGTTGCTCCATTTTTAACAACCGATGTTCCTTTGACTCCCAAAGTCACGCCGTTATCACTAACTAAAAAATCATCGACTTTACTTCTCTTTCACGCATCAACTATTGTTTGGGCTGGTGAGTTGCTGGCTTTAATTGTGTTCGAGTTGTAGAATAAATATCCCCCGAAGTTCGAGTTATTTGCCGGAACGATAGAGATGTCTAGAGCTCCACCTTTGGCAACCGATGCTGTTTGTGGTGTTCCACCAGCATAATTGTGTGCTAGCAGTAAATTTGTAATTGGACCAGTATCTTGAATTGCTCACGCTAAATCTCGACGATCCGGATCAGTTGCCAAAGCTTTTATTTGCGGATTGTACCCCAACAATGAACCACTTAATGGTCAACCGTTTAATCCACTTGTATTGGTGCTGTCGCGAAATATATTATCACCCGAGGCAATTGTGGTATTATAAAAATCATCTTCATACATTCCCATCACATAACTTGCAAAAATTCCAGTTGGATGATTATAGCGATTATACATACTTAACATTGGCGCTAAGGAATTGGTGTAATCCTGCACGCCATCAAAACTAAAAGTTTTATCGTCGTATGTATATCCCGGATATGACTGACCTATCATATTGCTTGATAAAAATGCTGTTAGAACTTCGTTAACATTGTAATTAAGATTCTCATGTTTCCCTAGCAAAATCATTTTTGAAATTGTTTCAGCTCCGTTTAGCATCTTCTTTTGAATATCGTTTAAACTATTTCCGCCTGACGGTACATAGTTACCGGTGCAAGAAACAAGTGGTGTACTAAATGATGTCACAATTGTGATAACACCTAATACATTAAGTAGTTTTTTCATTGAAACCTCCATCAACTTTTTAAAAAATACTTACCAATCTTAACAAAAAAAAAAAAAAAAACAATTTAAGGAAAAATTACCAAAAAAAAAAAAAAAAAACCAAAAAAAATAAGGTTAA
>JALAGN010000060.1 GCA_022712415.1 Spiroplasma sp.
AGTAAACTCCGGATTAATTAAAGTCTTTGATGAGAGTGATAAAGATAAAAATTTAAATATCAATGATCCCTTAGTTTTAGAAGATGGTGATACTCTTACCATTAAAATAAAAGATCAATCATACATGGCCGATGTAGACGGCGAATGAACATATCATAGTCATAACTAAAACCAAACTAGCAATCATAATCCACACAATTAAGTGTGGATTTTTTAATCTGAAATATTCAAGATAAAATCGTGTTTTTGTTGATTTATTCTTGGATTTTATGTATCATAAATGAGTTGTTAAAAATAGGGAACACCAAACCCGCTTAACAATTAGTATAAAGTTTGAAAAAAACTTGAAATAAATCGTGTTTTTATATAATATTTATGTAGACACTTTTGTCTCGGCTTTTTAGCTCAGTTGGTAGAGCAACCGGCTGTTAACCGGTTTGTCACAGGTTCAAGTCCTGTAAAAGCCGCCATTTATGGCCTGTTGGTGAAGTGGTCAACACACACGGTTTTCATCCGTGCATTCATGGGTTCGAGCCCCATACAGGCTACCATTTTTATATTCGGAGTATTAGCTCAGTTGGGAGAGCTCCTGCCTTACAAGCAGGCGGTCGGCGGTTCGAGCCCGTCATGCTCCACCATTTTTTTTACGCTGATGTGGCTCAATTTGGCAGAGCAACTGACTTGTAATCAGTAGGTTGTAGGTTCGAGTCCTATCATCAGCACCATTGATTAGCAAACTGGCACATATAATGTGCTTTTTTATTTGCTATAATAATTCTATTGGAGGAACCGATATGAAAAAGACAAGTTACATAATGGTCAACATTTTTTTAGCAATCGGTGTGATTGTTGATATTCTCGTTTTAGCGTTATATCAATCAATCTCGACTTCAGCGAACCAAACATTTGAAATTAGTCTTGGAAATGCCTGACCAATTATTTGTGGGATCTTCTGCTTTATCCTAATTCTCCAAATTGTGGCGTTGATCCTAGTTAATTTAAAAAAGGGTGAAATCGTCCGCACTGTTGGTGGGTACGTTGCAATTGTTGCTGCCATTATTGACATCATTACTTTCTTTTTGGTTTCGTATCTGGGATTTGTTAATTTAATCGTGGCAGTCGGAATTCTCATCTTTGCCATTTTATTAATTAAAACAATTAATAATTAGTGTTTTACTAAAAAATGTTAGATTTTATTACGATATATGCTAAAATAATTTTGTTCACATTTAAATATATGTCTCGTTAGCTCAGCCGGTAGAGCAACTGGCTTTTAACCAGTGGGTCACAAGTTCGAATCTTGTACGGGACACCATCAGATATCCGGGTTTGGCGGAATTGGCAGACGCACCAGACTTAGGATCTGGCGAGGTAACTCGTGGGGGTTCAAGTCCCTTAACCCGGACCATTACTTGAATTTAAGCACGCGTAGAGCGTGTTTTTTTATAAAAACGAAGGGGGTTTCACAATGAAACAATATGACAACAAAGCGATCATCTTTTCGGATTTGGATGGCACAGCTCTTCACACCAATCATAAGTTTTCAGCTCGTCTGAAGAAAGTTGTCAAGCAACTTTATCGCAAGGGAATTTATTTTTGCCCGATCACGGCAAGAAGTACCGCTGACGCCATTGCACAAGCGAAGAAATTAAAGCTTGATCGTTTTGGCGGGATTGTCGCAGGAAACAACGGTTCCCAAATTTATGATTTCAAAAATAACGTTTGAGTTAACAACGTTTATATTCCTAACTCAGTTGTGGCTCAAGTGTTCGAAAAAACTTTTATGAAAATTGGTCAATACAAATGTCATTTTTTTGCGGATGATGAAACTTTTGTATACGGACCTGGTGACAATTCGCGTTACTGAAGTGACGTGATGCACGTTAAATATAATGTGGTTGCAAGTTTAGACATGATTACAAAACCGATTACACACTTAACAATTATCTTGTCAAAATCAGCAACACCAGCTGATATTAAAAACTTTTACAAAGAATTTAACGATTTAAATGAAAATATTGACATTATTCAATATACTAAAAGGGTGTATGAAGTATGCGTCAAAGGGATCAACAAAGGTTTTGCAGTTGAAAAAATCTGTGAGTATCTTGGAATTGATAAAACTAAAACAAAGTCATACGCTTTTGGTGATAGCCATAACGATTTTGAATTATTTTCATCATCTGATTATGGAATAGCGATGGGTAATGCCTTGCCTGAATTATATGAAGAGGCTGATTTTATTACAAATACAAATGATGAGGACGGTGTAGCAAACTACATCGAGAAAAAAATTTTAAAAGGAGAATAACGATGAAAATTTTAGAAAATAATGCAGCATTTACTGCTGAAATTAAATCAGGAAAAACAGTTGTTGATTTTTTTGCGGACTGATGTGGTCCTTGCAAAATGATGGAACCATTTTTCATTGAAGCAAGTAACGAAGTGGCAGATGTTAAATTTGCCAAACTAAATGTTGATGATGTCCAAGATGTTGCTCAAGAATATGGAATCACTTCAATCCCAACAATGATTGTCTTTGAAGATGGTAAAGAAGTTAAAAGAAACACTGGATTCATGCCGAAAGCAGGAATTATCGATTTCATTAACAAATAAAGAGAAGTAGGAAAATAAAATGATTAAATTAATTGCGTTCGATATTGATGGAACACTTGTTGGAAAGAAAAATAATGTCTCGGAAAAAAACCGAGCAGCTATCAGTCGGGCACGTAGTCAAGGAATTAAAATTGCCTTGGCAACCGGACGAAATGTCGCCGGATTACGTTGTGTGGCAGAACAAATAAAATGTGAAAAAAATAATGATTACATTGTCGGATTAAATGGGGGCATTGTTTTTAAATTTAAAGGCGACGGTGTTGAATTTGTAAATGAGGTTTCATTTACCCCAGAACAAGTTCAAAACGTCTTTGCCTTAGCAAAACAATATAAAATGAATGTTGTGGCTTACGTCCAAGGAGAAGACTTTGTCTTAACCAATAAAAAACG
>JALAGN010000061.1 GCA_022712415.1 Spiroplasma sp.
AAGTTCGCGTTCGATTTCGGGAATTGACGCCGAAAATCAGTTGCGATTCGGATGTTGATGATTTTTCTTGTTTTGCTTCATAACCATTCACCACACTTTTTATAATTATAATTGGTTTTCGCCTTAATTTTACGGGATAAAAAAAGTTCACCGAAGTGAACTTTCCTTTTTAGTTGTTAGCAAACATTTTAGTAAATAGTTTTTGCTTGATATCTTCAAATTCATCGTGATGTTGATCTAATCAAGTTTTCACAGCGTCTTTGCCTTGTCCGATTTTAACATCATTGTAGGCATATCAGGCACCAGCTTTATTGATGATATCGTACATGACAGCTAAATCAATCAATTCAGCAACACCATCAATTCCTTTGTTGTAGGCAATTGTAATTTGACAATTTTTAAATGGTGGCGCTACTTTGTTTTTGACGATTTTAACTTTCATTTTGTTGGCGACTGGTTCACCATTTTGCATAATGGTTTCGCCTTTGCGGACTTCCAAACGAATTGATGCGTAGTAACGCAATGCTTTACCACCCGGCGTGACTTCAGGATTACCAAAGATAATCCCAACTTTGTCCCGTAGTTGGTTGATAAAGATGACGGTGCTATTTGTTTTCGAAATGATCCCGTTCAATTTTCGTAGTGCTTTTGACATTAAGCGCGCTTGTGCGCCAATTTGTTGGTCACCCATTTCGCCTTCCAGTTCCGCTTTAGGAACAAGGGCTGCGACGGAATCAACCACCAATAAATCAACGGCATCAGATTTGACTAACATTTCCAAAATATCAAGTGCTTGTTCGGCACTTTCTGGTTGCGAAACAACTAAGTTGTTTAAATCAACGCCCAGATTTTTAGCATATTTCGGATCTAGCGCATGTTCGGCATCAATGAAGGCGGCAACGCCTCCTTTTTTTTGTGCCTCTGCAATGGCGTGTAATGCTAAAGTTGTTTTTCCTGATGATTCGGGTCCATATATTTCGATGATTCGTCCTTTTGGATAACCACCAACACCAAGGGCTTGGTTGATAAGTAAACTCCCGGAAGAGATTACTTCGAGATCCAAGTCAGCTTTGTCGCCTAGTTGCATCACTGCACCTTTACCAAACGACTTTTCAATGTCTTTTAAGACTGATTTTAGTTTTGGATCGTTATAAATATTTTTTTCTGCCATTTGTAACGCTCCTCCACTTTGTTTGTTTGTATCGAATTCTTGTTCTTGCATTTTTTTTACCTCCACTTAGGTTAACGCAAAAAAAACTTAATTTAGGACATTTTTTTGAAAAAAAATTAAAATTGCTTCAATCGCCCTTTGTTGATAGGCTTTTCGGTCCTGAATATCAGGTTGATAAAACCGGTTGGTATAGACTTTACCGTTAATAAAGATGGAAGCATACGATAAACCAACTTGTGCTTCGTCACTTATCGGTGCAAATCCGGTAAAAGAAAAACACACATCAGTTGCTAAAAGGCGCGCACAATTACGAGCCATTAGTTCAGCCACTTCTTGTGACACGACACCATATTTTTTAATGAAACGATTATCAATTTCAACAAATTGTTCTTTAAAATCATTTGAATAACAAACAAAGCCACCTTTGAAAAATTGCGATGAGCCCGCTTGGAGACAAAATTCGTGCGCAAAAAGTCCGGCGGTAAAGCTTTCGCAACTGCTCAATGTCAAATGATTTTCTTTTAAATATTGAAATAAAAAATCCATAATCAAATCCTTAAAAAATATGAAGATTGCTGCATAACCCACGTTTTGTCCGCATTGCTGCGTATCAATCATCTATCTACAGATTGCTCTGTCCCAAGTTTGATTCATTTCTCGCCCTTAAGTTCCTCTACCAAAATTTGAGTTTCTTGCTTGTGGAGTTTACCCGTTCCATATCACGATTTCTCGCTACTCGTCTCTGTGGCACTTTAGTCGCAGACCATAGATAAATCCTTAGGTCGTTGATCGTCGTCACCAAATGGTGCATAGAATTATTTTTTCTTCTATCACAAACACTACATTCATCTCAGAATGTGCAAGCGTGGAGTTTCCTCTGTATTATTTTGCAAATACAGCGATTGATTTCGCAATCTCACAAAGATTTTAACCGAATTAAAAAATATTACAACTTTTTCTCTAATTCATTTAAACGGTTGATTAAAGCGATGTTTCCCCCACCAAAGTCACCGTGTTTTTTTAGTAATTCGTTTGCTGCTGATAACGATTCTTCTAATTTTAATAAACGTTCATGCAAGGCAGCATTATCGTTTAATGCTTTTTCTAGTTCGTTACCCTTTTTCACAATTTCATTTTCAAAGTAACTGTAATCCTCAACAATGCGATCCAAAAATTGGTCAACTTCCTCAACTTTATATCCTTTGAATTCCACTGTAAATTGTTTTTCTAAAACATCTTTTTCATTTAAATTCGCGTAATTTTTATTTGCCATAATTTTTCACCCATCTTTTTTTTATTTTATCATTTTTTATGTCCTAAATTATGTAAAAATTACGTACTACTAAGTGGATAGTAAATTCCCCTAGAAAGTAGGTGTATAATATGAAATGTAAATTATATTTTATATTAAGCCAAGATGGTTCCATTTCCAATGAAGGTACAACTCCACATGATGAAGTTGCAGAATTCGTGAAAACTGCTCCATTGACAATTAACGACTGAACACAAGTTAGAAAGGACATGCGAAAAATCATGAGTCAATATCTTAGACAATTTCCTCACATCAAAAAAACACCGCCGACTGGCGGTGAGACCGTAACAATTCCAAAAAGCGAATATGACGGTATGAAAAATACCATCGCTGAGCAAAGCAAAATCATTGCCGCACAAGCAATTCGTATCGAGGAACAAGACAAAATCATTGCCGCACAAGCAGTGCGTATTGAAGCGTTGGAAAAGGAAAACTCTCAATTGCGTCAACAAGTGGTTGAACTACAAAAGGAAAATTCTGACCTAAAACGAGTTGTGGAAACACTAATTCATCGCATTGAATTTTTAGAAGCCAAGCATTAACGGCTTGATCGCTAGTAGGAAACGCTGCAGATTGGTCAACAGTTTTAATTCCAAATGATGAAAATAATAACGGAAAAAGATTAGGATAAAATCCTAATTTTTTTGGCACAAATTCATAAAAAATTGCGTATAAGTAATTGGAGGGCAATATTATGAAAATACTGCAAATTTATTTAACCTATGATAGCACAACTGGTGCATTTGATACCAGCCAATCTAGTAGTGGTGAAAATATTCAATTATTAAAACAACTATTGAGTCCACAAGAACAACATTTTATTAAACAAAAAGTTAAAGCTTATTTAAAACAATTTATTGCAATGTGAGGTGATCCTGATGGCAATCTTAAAAAATAAGGGCATGTATTTAGAAATGCTACTTAATAACTGATGCGAATTGCTTTGCGGAACAGGACGCGGCATTATCAATAAAGTTCCCGTCAACTACGATTTATTAGAAGTTAAAAATAATATCGTTTCCGGTGTCATTAAAAGTAACAACAACTGTGACTACATCGGCATTTACAACGGACAATACGTTGAGTTTGAAGCGAAGGAAACGGAGAAAGAAACCTTTCCCCTCGCCAACATTAAGCCCCATCAGTTAAAAAAACTGACTCAGGTTGCGCAATGTGGCGGCATCGCTTTTGTTGTGATTTATTTTCATCAGTATAATCGCTTCTTTGCTGTCACAATTACAGCGTTAACAACATTGACGACAAAAAAAATCCCGCTTTCTTGATTAGAAGAAAATGGGATTGAAATCTTTATGCAAAATCTGACCCTTAATCTGGATCGACTAATGCAACAATTAACTACGTAATCAATCGTAGTCCATAATTTCCGGCACATCACGATCTGAATTTTCAAACTTATCTAAATAAGTAATGAAATCGTGAGCACTATCAAATTTATTATCAATTAATATTTGAAGTAATAATGTGGTGGCATTGTTCTTTTTCGCAAAATTAGACACAATGGCAATTTCAGCATTATTCAATGTGATAT
>JALAGN010000062.1 GCA_022712415.1 Spiroplasma sp.
AAAAGAGGGAGATACCGATATGAAATATTTTGATGACGATATAAATTGAATCTTTACATTCTGCAAAGTCTGTTGGGATTTTAAAAAGATTGTGTTTGAAAAACCATTTGATTTCAAAACCAACAAACTACAACAAGGTCGTTGTACGAAGTGTAATGCGATTCAAACTGTAGCACCAAGTGATGCGAGAAAGTATTACGAAGATTTAAACGAGGAGAATAACTAATGTATTTTGGAGTTGAAGGATTGCCGTGATGAGCAATCTTATTAATCGTGGTTGTGATCTTAGCAATTGTTATGATTATTCCTTCCGGATTTGTTTTTAAACGTCGTCGTAAGAAAGCAAATGCTGATGAAACAAAAACAATTGAATTAAAAACTGATGTTGTCACAAATGGAACAACAGTTGTGAACCGTGCTTCGGAATTTGAAGCAGCAAAACCACAACAAACAAAAGAAAAATTGTTACTTGGAATGTTTAATGGAGTTGGACATAAAACTGCGATTCGCATGAAGAGTCTTGTTTATGTTTATCCGGAACACGACTCTTGTGAACTGTGCCGTCCGTTTGAAGGCCAGGTGCTATCGTTAGAAAAATATGACAATGAAATTGTCACAATGAGTGAAGCAATTTCAAAAGGTTATCACCATATTGGATGTAAGCATGTTGATTTAGACTATTACCCAAATGAAACAGTAATTCCTGTTTCACCTTGAAGCGCAAAAGAACAAACAGCTTTTCATAAAAAAGTGTTAGAGCTTTTCAAATTAGAAGCGAAATTACGAAAGTTAATGATGACGGTCGAGAATGGGGAATCAAAAACGCCAGAAATTGACACCATGAAAATTAACGATTGAAAAGGTGAAATTCAAAAATTTTGTGAGAAAAATAATTTAACATATACAGATCGTCGAATTAATCCAAATCAAGCTGATTTAGGTAAATTTACGTATCTAGCCATTGAGAGTGAGGAAAATTAAAATGATTTTAAAAAATGCAAGAATTATCTTAGAAGATAAAGAAATTAAAAACGGTTGAATTGAAATCGAAGATAAAAAAATTAAAAACATCGGTGAAGGTGCCACTACATTGGATGGAACCGATTTAAACGGCAAAACTATTATGCCTGGATTTATTGAATGTCACGTCCACGGGGGATATGGTGTTGACTTTGAAACCGGAACGGTGGAAGGTTACAAAAAATTCGCTAAATTAGTTGCTCAAGAAGGAGTAACAAAATACTGCCAAGGTAGTGTGACAAACTCCCGAGAAAATAACATTAAATACTTTGGGGCATTTAAAGAATTTATGGCATCACAAACAGAACCGGCTGCCATTTGTCTTGGATGTCACTTAGAAGGTCCGTTCATTTCACCTGAGAAAAAAGGGGCTCATGAATTGGAACTACTAGCAAAACCAAATGAAAAAGATATGCAAGAATTAATTGATTTAAGTGGAAACAATATTCGTGTTGTCACTTATGCCAACGATTTACAAGATGGATCGTTTACAAAATTCTTACTAAAAAATCGCATTATCCCAAGTATGGGACATACCCCAACAAGTTATGATGATGCGATGCGTGATTACAAACTTGGGGCAAAACACTGTACCCATTTATTTAACGCGATGAGTGGTGTGGACCACCGTGAACCAGGGTTGGCAACGCTTGCCCTTGATTACGATGATTTCTTAGTGGAAGTTATTTCTGACGGAATTCATGTGGCGCAACCAGTCTTAGAATTAATTTACCGTGCTAAAGGACCAAAACAAATTTGTATTATTACTGACGCAATGAATGCTAAAGGAATGCCTGATGGTGAATACAAATTAGGAAACTTAGATGTTGTGAAAAAAGGAATGCGTGTCGCGCTGAAATCAAGCGGAATGTTGGCTGGTGCTGGGGCAACTTACGACCACAACGTCCGAATTTACCACAGTTTAATTGGAATGAGCCTAGTGGAATTGTCATGAATGACTGCTACTAACATTGCCCACCAATTAGGGATTTATGAAGAAACTGGAAGTATTGAAGTTAATAAATTAGCCGACCTTGTTGTTGTGGATGATGATTTAAATATCGCCATGACAATTGTCGAAGGTCAAGTGGCCTTTCAAAAATAATGGAACAAAAGATGCAAAATCCGCGCACATCAACCTTTATTAAATACATTCTCACTGTTGCACTCGTTATTTTTTACATTGCACCGGTGTTAGGATTTGTTGATGCGTTGGATAAAATTAAAATTGAAGCAGGAATTCTGCGTAAAGTCCAAATTGTCCTTGTGGTGATTGGAATTATCGCGTTGGGAATTTACCTGTATTTAAAATTTATGCTTCATAAAAAAAACACCTATCAATATGCCAAATGAGAGAAACAATACATTCTGATTTTTCTCATCTTAATGGGTTTCATTGTGATTTTGAGTTCGGTTTATTCGATTGTCGAAATTTCAATGGATAACAAAAAACTCTTTCAAATTCTCTTTTATGTCTTTGAACCTTTAATCTTTATTGCCGGAATTGCCGGATCAATTATTGAACAACGCGCTCGTATTAACGAACAAATTTATATTTACAACTTGTGATACGAGGCGTTGGAAGAAGAAGAAAAAAATGCCGAAGACGATGCCGCTGCTAAAAAAGCCGCCAAAAAAGCACCAAAGAAAAAAGAATTGGATGAGGATGATATTAATCTTGATAACCCCCATATGGTTTTAGAAAAAGAACTTAAAAATGGTGGTAATCCCTTTATGGACGATGAAGATTTCGGAGATGAGAAGTAATGATTAAATTCGGGACCATCGGAACAAGTTGAATTTGCAGTGAATTTATTGCTGTTGCGAAAATAAATCCGAACATTAACTTAATTGGTTGTTATTCGCGTTCCAAAGAACGAGCAAAAGATTTTATCGCCCAACAACAAATTAAAGCGCGTGCCTTTGATAATTTTCAGGACTTAGCTGATAATGTTGATGCGGTTTATATTGCATCGCCCAATGGATTACACTTTGAGCAAGCGATGTATTTCTTGTCACAACAAAAACATGTTTTTCTGGAAAAACCCCTTGCTTTTACTTTTGCCCAAGCTTCTCAATTGCGAGAAGTGGCAATGAAAAATAAAGTGATTTTAATGGAAGCGTTTAAAGTGATTCATGCTCCGCAATACAGTTTCTTGGATGACTTTGTCAAAAAATACGCGCCGTTTGCGGCCACATTTTCAACGAATAAATATTCGTCCCGAATGCCTGATGTTAAAAACGGAATCTTTAAATCGGTTTTTGATGAACACCTTGGAAAAGGGGCGACTTACGATATGTTGGTTTACCCGGTTGAATTAGCGATCTCGCTGTTTGGACCGGTGAAAGTGGTAAAAGCAATGAGCATTAAACTCTTAAACGGTGTGAGTCACACTGATGCCGTTTTACTCCAACACCATTCCGGGATTGTAACGAACATTATGTGTTCCAAATCAGCCCACGGTGTGAGTGCTTCTGAAATCTTGAGTGACGAAGGAACGCTATCGTTTGACGAGGTCTTAAAGTTAAATAACATTAAACTCTATGATGTTGCAGAACAAAAGGAATTTTTCCTCTTTGATGATGACAAAAACAATATGATGCAGTACGAATTAAACGTCTTTGTCAAAATGATTCTCGAAGATGACTTACAATTAAGTGATTATCTTTTAAAAATGAGTTGTGAAACAGTTCGTGTGTTACAACTTGTCAACGAAGAAAAATAAAGGTGCGACTTTGTCGTACTTTTTGCTTTTCTGAACTATTATTTTGTTAAAATTAAAACGAATGATGGAGGTAGATGATGAATCTAAATGAATATATTGATCACACAGTTTTAAAACCAGAAACCACTGCGGCAATGGTGAAAAAAATATGTGACGAAGCAAAACAATTTAATTTTGCGACAGTTTGTATTAACCCAGCCCGCATTGCCGAAGCAAAAAAACTGCTAGCTGGTTCTAATGTGGGAATTACAACTGTCATTGGTTTCCCATTGGGAGCTAATACAACAGAAGTCAAAGTCTTTGAAACAAGCGATGCCATTAAAAAAGGGGCCGATGAAATTGATGTGGTTATCAATATTGGGGCAGTCAAAGATGGTAATTGAGACCTTGTGCAAGCTGAAATGCAAGCAATTAAACAAGCGGCAGGAACACACTGCGTTAAAGTGATACTTGAGAACTGCCTCTTAACAGAAGGTGAAATCGTAAAAGCCTGCGAAGTTGCGGTTGCAGCTGGACTTGATTTTGTGAAAACTTCAACTGGTTTCAGTACTGGCGGAGCAACTTTTGCTGATGTTGCTTTAATGAAAAAAACAGTCGGAGATCGTGCGAAAGTTAAAGCGGCCGGTGGTGTTCGTACTTATGACGATGCCATGAAAATGATTGAAGCCGGAGCCGAACGCTTAGGAACTTCTGGCGGTGTTGCGATCGTGCAAGGGAAACAAAATAACGAATCTTATTAAACTTTTAAACTACTTGACGGTAGTTTTTTTTATTCATTATTATTTTACTATTTAGATTTGTGCTAAAATATCATTGGTGATTATATATGCAAATAAGAAGCAACAAAATCTTAACACGTAATAACATTCGCTTTATCGTCTTGGGAATGTTGCTTTTAGCAACCACTTATGGATTAATTGAATGAAATAGTCACTTATCGAACGCGGCAGCTAGTACTGTCAGTGAATACTTAGAAAGAGCATCTTTTACTCTCGTTGTTTTTTCCATCGCTTTTATTATGATTAGTGTGGTGTTCGCGCAATTTCGTAAAATTTTATTTATCAAAAAAAATGCTGAAATTAATTTACACTTAGTTGTTGGTCTTATTTTATTAATCGCACTAATTACTGCGATGTTATATTTTACGTCGATTAGTTTTCGCGTCATCAAAGATGTGACAACATTAGAAATTACCAAAACAACAAATATGAAAAGTGCGAAATTGATTCAAAACATTGCAACTAAAATTACCGAATCAAATGATAAAATCACGGTCACTTTTATTTCTTTAATTACTTTGTTCGTGTCATTTATTTTCTCGGCAACTTTTTTCCGTTTTGTAACTTACTTCTTAAACAAAATGTATCTTGTTTCAGTTGGATTCTTTTCATTTAAATCAATCGATGAGGAAAATGATTCAGAAGAATTAATTTTTGCGACAGTGGAAAATGAAAATAAAGATCAAACTTCTTACGAAGCTTACATTGATACTGATTCAGTTGATGCTCGTCTAAAAACTACAAACATGTTTAAAAAAATTAGAAAAGGAACTACTCCTC
>JALAGN010000063.1 GCA_022712415.1 Spiroplasma sp.
GTAATAAGTAGGAAATATCGTTATAATTTATTTGATAGTTAGGGGTATATTATGCAAGTAAACGATTTAAGACCTGGAAGTACCTTTTTATATGAAGGAAACATTTTTATTGTTTTAGAAAACTCATTTTCTAAAACAGGACGTCAACAAGGAAAAGTAACTGTTAAAGTTAAAAACTTACGTACTGGTTCAAGAGTGGAAATGACATTCACTGGTGGCGATAAAGTTGATCGTGCTTTAATTGAAAAAAAAGACATGCAATTTTTATACAATGATGGTGAAAATTGTGTCTTGATGAACGTGGAAACTTACGAACAAGTGGAAATGAATTCAAAAAAACTCGAATGAGAATTAAAATTCTTAACTGACGGATCAATGGTAAAAATGACTGAATATGATGGTGAAATTCTGGGAATTTCAATGCCAGAAAAAGTGGAGCTTGAAATTGCTGAATGCGAAGCAGCAGTTAAAGGGGATACAACTTCAGGAGCACAAAAAAAAGCGTGAACACAAACGGGATTAGAAATCCAAGTGCCGTTGTTTATTAAACAAGGGGAAAAAGTATTAGTTTCAACAACTGATGCGAAATACGCTGGCCGTGCCAACTAGAAAGCAGATGAATTTATGTATATTTCAATCGAACGAAATTCCAAAGGGAATTTAGAAATTGATGACAACGTAATCAACCAACAAGTTGAATATATTGTTGCGAACAAAGTTGCCGGGATTAAAAACATTGATGTTAATGTCGGGATTCATAATGAAAATGATATTTTTATTTTGGTTAAGTTAACAATGGCTGACCGCAAAAGTTTCGAACACAATTATGACCTTAAAGCTTTAACAACCCAAATTGAAGAAACAATTCAAAATACAATGTCTTATAAACCAAAAAGTGTATCATTCGCCTATGTACATTAATTAAGAACAAAAATGGGAGCCGAATCCCATTTTTTCTATCTCACCGATACACGACATTCACCGATTAAAACCAACAAAAATGGTGTATAATATATAAGAATGAATAACAATAATATAGGAGGTCATACAATGCCAGCTTCAAAAAAAACAACAAAAAAATCTACTGCATCAAAAAGTGGCAATGCGAACGGATATGTATTCCAACCATTTGGGGCCAAATCTGTTGCTTTGATTTATAAATTTAATTTACAATCAGAAGATAGTTACAAAAAATTGATTACATCTTTTGAACGAATTACATCGTTACCCGATACTGATCCAAGAAAAGAAAACTTAATTGACTTATGAGAAACAGAGTTCAACCGTATTTTCGTTGAGTTCTGAGAATCTCATTCAGGAAAAGCGGTTAAGAAAAAAACCGGAGTGGAAGGGTGAAAAGATCGTCTTGACGTAAAAGACGTGGCACAAACACCAGACCAAAAACGTCAAGATTTATTGAGTCGTTTAACTCCTGGGTTTAACACTAACGGAAGAACAACAAAAGAAGAAATTCTTCAAAGAGCGGGTTACCAAGAAAGAACAGATACAGCATCATTTAACTTTTTAGCAGAAGGTAAAACCGGACAAAACTTACGTGACCTTGAGAGTCTTCTTGATGTTGCTGAAGAAAACGGTCTGGCTCAACCAGAAAGTTTACTGAACAATGCAACTGATGCGCGTCCGTCACAACCATCACCATTCTCAACAGATGGGTTAAATTATGACGAAGACGGATATTTAATTTCTGACGATCGTGAACACGTCAAACCAGATCCTGCTTTGGCATCATTTGTCGGAACTGAAACTAAAGCACCTGTGCGTGAAGAAGTGGCAAAACCAGTGGAAACACCAGTTTTCGCAACAGAACAACAAAAAGACTTTGTCGTTGACGAAGGTATGACAAGAGAACAATTTAATGTAACAAACCAAATTAATCCAACTAGTGAAGAGGCTGTTATTGGTGAAAAAAATCCAATTCAACAACCAGATGATGCTTTTGTACCATTTGATTTAGAAACTGGAACATTCGATGAAAGTGCAGCAAAACAAATTCACGATGAAAGATTGGAAAAAGGGACAACTACTGCTGATCTTGTTTCGCGCATGGTTTATACCAAAGCGGATGAAATGATTGACCCTTCAAAACGAAACATCGTTTCCAAAGAAGGATTTGAAATCTTTAAAGAAAAAGCAACCGGAACTGTTTCACACTACGAAAAAGATAGTGGTGAAAGCAAACCGTATCACGAAATTAAACCAATTGGTGATTACCAAGTATCTTATGACCACAATAAACGTCCATCGTATGCTGATATGATTGAAGCAAATGAACGTGAAGAAGTGGTAATGGATGAATTGCAAGAAAAAATCGAGTTCTTACGTGATTTACGAAACGAACGTCGTCACCGTATCAATATGATGAAAATTGAACGTGCCAATAGTTTCCTTATTGCCCGTACAAAACGTCTGGCTGAATTACGTGACAACAAACGTGTAAAACGTCGTGATGATCTTAACTTACGAGCAATCGAAAAAGCTGATAAATTACGTCGTGCACAAGAACGTCAAAAAATCGTTCAATTGATGAAAGAACGTCAAATGAAGCGCAGTGAGGAAAGACGCGTCGCTTCCATTTTAAAACTAGAACGTGAAAGACGTTTCGAAAGAGATGCCAAATATCGTTCTGACGTTGCAGCATTGGATGCACAAATTCGTCATGAACAAGAGTTAATCAAACGTACTGAATTAAAAATGAAAGCATACTTCGCTAAAAACCATGATGATGTCGATTTCGACAAATCATTGAACGAAGCACGTAAAGTTTCTAAATACGTTGTTAACGCTAAAAAAGCTGAAAAAATGCTACGCTTCGAAGAAAAAAAACGTAGCGATCGTATCGAAAAAATTAGCAAAAAATTCAATAAGAATGTAAAATAAATATTAGTGGGGCGTAAATGTATTAGAAAATTAGATCTAATATCTTTAGCCTCTTTTCAATATTTGGGTGGTTTATATGGCAAAAAGAAAAGACAAAGTAATTTTAAGGATTCCAAAAGAAACAACTTTGAAGGAATATGGTATTTCGAATGCCACAAGCAGCGCGTTAACACGCTCGTTTGCGGCACCGCTAGAAATCAAGAACGATGTTCCAATTCATGAAGCTGTGCTTAAAATGCAAAACAGTATTTACATTACAAAAGAAAAAGACGAGAAGAAAACTGACCGTCGGTTAGAAAAATCGTTAGAACGTTTACAAAAACTTGAGGACGGAACCGAAGTGAAACTAAAAGAACTCGTTAATAGTAAAGAAAAATACCAAAGTACTGTAAAATTAAGCCATGAAAAAGAGTTGGAACTGCAACGGTTGGAGAAAAAACGCCAACGTCGGGTTTCCTTGCATCAAATTGATGCCACAATGGATAGTAAAAAAGCCAGAGCAGCGTATTTAAACGATGTTTCTGACGTCAAAGTGAATACTGTTAAAACGGGAAAAGCCAAAAAAGCTGAGGCAACACCAAATAACACTGATGCTATGAAAATGTCAGACGAAATCAAAAAATTACGGGTTTCAATGACAACACCAAAATCAGGCCAAAGTGTGAATGTTGATAATATCGCTAAAAACTCACAATATCTTAGCCCGTCATCACTGTTCTTTGCAAAAGAACTCGGATGAATTGAGGATGACCGACCAAAACGTGTGAATGTTGAATCGCCATTAGCTAATTATCAGGCTGAAACTGATACTAGCGATGAGGAAAACTTTGACACACCGGTCACAACTGCTGAAGACACTAAAGAAGAAGCGGTTTATGAAGTTCGCGAGATGGATTTAAGTGAAATCCAACGCTTAGAACGGAAATATAAAAAAGAAGCTGAATTAATTCGCAAACAAATTGAAAAGCAAAATCAGAACTCAAATAAAAAAGTTGAAAATATCACAAATGTATACGACAAATTGTTGGGTAATAGTCCTGCTGTTCAAATTTCTAAAAATAAAAACACAGTTGACTTGTCAAATCTTTCAAAGGACATTGATATTTCAAAAATACCATCATTTGTTCTTGAAGAACAAAATCCTAAAGTCAAAAAAAAGTAGAGGAGGATTATTACTTTATGAAATCAACAAGAAAACAAAAAGAAGCGGATTTTCAATTAATTTCCGTTCAAACTAAACGTCGTATTGCGGGATTAATTGAAATGAAATTAACTCCGAATACAATTGCCTTATTTGCGAGCGAATATGAGGGGTACGATCCGCTAATTCGTTTGGAAATTGTCGAATACATTGGGTTCCTAATGGATAAAGAATTAACATTATTCATGGCACAAGTTCGTGATGTCCCAGCTGATGACGTGACAATCAAACGTCGTAAACAAGAATTTGAAGAAAAAGCGAAAAACATTCGCCGTATTCAAGATATTTTGGTTGATCCCAAAAATGTGCGTGAGCCAAAAAACTCTGCATTAAAAGCTGGAACTGCGCCAAAAGCAGAACCGAAAAAAAATGAAAAAGTTTTAACTAAAGTTCAAAAAGATGAAGCGAACGATAAAATCAAAAAAATGTTACGTGAAGCTGAAGAACGCGAACGTGCCAACGCTCGCGCTGAAAAAGAAGCTGAAAAACGTCGTAAAGAACTAGAAAAAGCTGAAAAAGCGAATGCTTCAAAAAAAGTCACAAAAGAAAAAGTTAAAAAAGATAAACCAGCTAAAGGTGATAACGATTCTGCAAAAGTGGCCAAAGAAAAAGCTGATAACGAAGCTTATTTACGTCGTCAACGTGAAGTCCAAATGGACAAAGAACGTCAAGCACGTGAATATATGAAACGTGAAGCAGAAAAAGAAAAATTATGAATGGAATTATATGGTAAAACACGTGATGAATCACAAAAACACCGTGATGCTGCCAAAGAAAACCAAGCACAAAAACCAGATGCAGAAAGAGATAAAACTCCTCGCATTAGAGATACTAAAATTACAGAATACCAATTGTTTGGACATGCCTATGTGATTGATGAATTAATCGATCCGAAAAACCGTGTGTACTTATTCTGATTTAATATCAAACAAAGAGTTGGTGTTGGGAACTTATTTGCCTTTATCGAATCTTTACCATTATCAAAACAAAAAAAATACTTTAAAAAACGTTTAAAATGATTGAAAAAAATCGCAAAAGTTTCGTCAGCTGCTAATAAAGAAGTTGAAAAACAACAAGCATTAATTGCTGCTCAACAAGCAGAAGCTGATGCGAAAAAAGCAGAAGAAGCAAAAAAATTAGAAGCAGAAAAAGCCAAAGAAGCTAAAGATGCTGAAAAAGCAAAAGAAGCCGAAAAAGCGAAAGCTGCAAAAGAGGCTGAAAAAGCAAAAGCAGCAAAAGAGGCTGAAAAAGCTAAAGCTGCAAAAGAAGCTGAAAAAGCGAAAGCTGCAAAAGAGGCTGAAAAAGCGAAAGCAGCTGAAAAAACAGAAAAAGCCAAAGATGCTGAAAAAAAATAATAATTAAGGATGATGAGAATGATGAATCAACTAATGAATACAGCTAATGTGCTATTAATTGGTCTAATTATTTTTACCATCTTTTTTTATGTCGCAAAACATAGGAATATCTTTGGTAAAAAAACCCCAAATTGATATCTTCAAAAAATCGAAGCAACAGAAACTGCTGCGCACGAAGACGATGCACATTTAGTTAATCTAAACTTGGATGAAGCACAAGTGGCAGACGATCAGGAAACTGAAGAAGAAGATGAAGCAAGTGGTGACGACGAAGAAATGATGTTTCGCCAATTACAGGACTTTTCTTGATTTCAAACTGATAAGAAATACCGTCTGAAAAAATGAAGTGTCGCAACCAACAAGAAATTTGATCAAATTTGATTTGGAACACAAGCAACAGAGTTTGAAATTCCTTGATTTTCTTATGTTGAAAAATTTGAGCTACCACTTTTTTATCCTTCATTGTTTGCCACTAGAAAAATCCTATCTAAAACCATTCCGGTTAAGAATCAAAAGGAATTAGTCCGTCTGATTAATAAAATTGAAACGGGGTTATATGGGATTTGAGAGAACAAATATAAACCGTTATTCTCAGAATTCTTGGATAAGACCATCAAAACAACAAAAGCGCCTGAGTATTATTTTTCAAAATACTACTACGAGTTTTTGACTAGTTTAAGACTTTCAACGATTTTACTCATAACTGATGTGGTTATTCCGAATCTACTGTTAATTAATTTGCCCCATATTTATTTAGAAGAACAAAACATTGAAACAATGGGGAGTTTTGAAAACATTACAAGATCAATTGGTGTTTATGACCAATTAATGGCAACAACTTATCGTTCAATTATGCAAAAATTCACTGAAGAAGTGGCGGCCAACGGAGCTGACTTTGTGATTAAGTACAAAAAAGATTACCATGAATTAATTTCGATGGTGATGCCTAATGTTCGCCTGGATTTAGAAGAATGAATTGAAGAATTCCGTCGCACATTATTAAGCGTGAACTAAATGCCAATCAATTAATACAAATCTAGCGATTTGTATTTTTTTTTCAAAAAATTGCCGCAAACCTTTCGAGATTACCGTATTTATGGTTATAATTAACTTTAAAGGGGTTGGGTACATGTTATATACTGCAAGTGACGCTATTGATTTAGCATATAGAATAATTGGTAAAACTGCGGCTTCATACCTAGGGAATCCAAATGATGTGCAACGTTTTAGGACAATGGCCATGGATATTAAAGAATTATACCGTTCAGCGGTTAAAAATAAAATTAAATCAGTTGAGGAATTTGAAAGTTTATTCAATAATTTTCAATGAACCTTTATGGGGGATGAAAATTCAACTGATTTTACTAAACGCATTAATGATTTTGCCTTAAACGTGTTCTTCAAAAAAAGTGATGTTAACTACTGAATTGATCGTAATCACGCTCATGAATCATTATCAAAAATCTATGATATTGCGGTTGCAAATTCATTTGAAGATAATATTGAAGATATTGACTGAACTAAAACAGTGCGAATTATTGAATCACGTTTTTTAATTTTCATCAATGAAAAAGGGTTTTTCTTTGACAATAGTTTAAAAAGCAAAATTCGTGATCACATCGCTTCCATGAATGAATCAGACGAAGTAAGTTACAAATTAAAATACGAAAATGCAATCGAAGCCATTAATGAGGCAGCTGATTTCTGTAAAAAATACGAAGAAGACGAAAAACTCCATATTTTTGAAAACCTGCAACGTGAATATAAATCGTTGAAAAAAGTTTTAGTCCAATTCGAAAAAATCTTTGTCAATAATAGTCGTGATTTATCGTATGATTCGTTGAAAAAAATGGTCGACGATATGCCAGATGATGTTACTAAACTTTCAATCGAAGAAGGGCAAATGATTTTGAAAAAAGTCTTTTATGCAACTTACTTGTTTAACCACATTACAACAGGAAAAACAGCATTACTAAATGCTAAAATTTCCCTTGTTTCTGACCGTGGGGGTTGATCAATTGATTTAACCAAAACCGAATTGTTTAATACTTACATTGCGATTACGCAACCAAAAGAAGTAATTGAAAAAGAAATTAAACAAGATAAAATGCGTTTCAACGCCGATATTGCAGAAGTGTGTCTCCGTTTAATTGCATTATCACTAAAAGATATCACACCAGAAAAATTCGTCAATCTCGAAGATAATATTTCATACGAAATTCCCAACAAGAAAATTGTTTCGATCTTTATGTATGAATTATCACAATTAATTAAATACCACGAAAGCGGTGGACAATTCAACACTGTTGATGAGGACCGCAATATTGAAAACCTATCAAGTGATACTTTAGATAATTTACCAAAACAATCAACAGTCGGTACTAACACTGCGACATCAAAAGCTAATCGTTTATTAAACTTTGAAAATGTTTCTGGGACAATTACTGCTTTAAAATCAGGTTACCGTGAAATTCAAGATTATCCTGATACTGTTGTGATGCGTACCATTAAATACATTGCTAAATTAGGTGAAATTGAAGTAATTTAATTGCCGTAAAACAATCTCTTATGAGATTGTTTTTTTACGTCAAATTTTGGTTGGTCTGAAATCAAAGATATGCCCCAGATTACGGCATTTATCCGATTCGAAGTCAAAAAAAGCATAGTATTGATATAATGCTTTTGATATAATAAACTATGTTGTAAAAGAAAGAGGTATTTATATATGAAATTTACTGCTAAAAAATTAACTGAACAAGGTCGTGGACTTTGAACAGTTACAATTGAAGGTCAAGATTGAAAAAATGCCATTGAGAAAGCTAAAAAAAGAGTGGCCTCAAGCATTCAAATTCCTGGTTTTCGTAAAGGAAAAGCACCAAAAGCTAAAATTGATGCCATGATTACACCAGGCCGTTATTTAAACGAAGCCTTGAAAGTCATTTTAGAACCAGCATGAGAATTTGCCAAAGCGCAAAACTCTGATATTCAACCATTTAATTCTCCTGCCCCTGTGCCATCAAAAATTTCAGAGGACATTTGTGAAATTGAATTCACATTTGACTTAAAACCAGAAATTAAAATTGGAACATACAAAGGCATTAAAGACAAAGAATTAACAAAAGAACCAATTAAAGTTACAAAAGAAGAATTGGAAAAATCAATTGATCAATATCGTGATCGTTTTGCTATGGAAAAACTAAAAGACGGTGACAATGTGAAAATTGCCGCCGGTGACGTTGTTAAATTTGATTTTGAAGGTTTTGTTGATGGAAAAACATTTAAAGGTGGTAAAGGACTTGATTTTGTCTTAACCATTGGGAGCGACAAAATGATTCCGGGGTTTGAAACAGCAATGATCGGTCACGGAATGGGAGCGTCAGAAATTAAAGTGACTTTCCCCAAAGATTACACTGAAGAATTATCAGAAAAAGAAGCAACTTTCAAATTGGATGTTAAAGAAATTAAAACAAGAACATTACCAGCAAAAGACGATGAATTAGCCAAAGACTTAAATATTGCTGGTGTCACAACTTATAAAGAATTAGAAAAATACGTGAAAGATGTGATCGCTAAAAATAAAACAACCCAATTGAAAAACATTTTTGTAAATAAAGTCATTGAATTAATTGCCAAAAACTCAACAATTGAAATTCCAAAAGCCGCAATCGATAAAGAAGTTGTCAACTTATTTAAAGAATTTGAAGGACAAGTAGCAGCACAAAAAATTACTATGAAAGAATACAAAAAACAATCAGGAATGACAGATGACGACATCAAAAAAGAACTCTTTAGTGATGCGAAAGCACGTTTAGAAAGTTACTTAATTACTGATAAAGTTCGTAACGAAGAAAAATTCGCCGTTTCTGACAAAGAAATTAATGACAAATATGCTGAATTTGCGAAAACCTTTGGCACAGATGTTGAATACCTTAAAAATTCCATCTTACCAGAAACACAAATTCGTGAAGAATTAATTCGCGAAAAACTAGTTGATTTCTTATATGAAAACAATGGAGAAACAAAAGCGCCGGCCGCTGAATAAAAAAATAATGAAAAAGTTGATGCCAAAAAATGGTTTTGAAATAAGCCAATATTCATCGACTTTTTTCTTTGTCTGATTACTTAATTTATTGAAAATATTTAAATTTTTAGCACTAACCACTTGCAAGTGCTAAAATATGTGCTATTATTTACTTGTACCAAAAAGGAGGACATTAAAAATGGCAGATAAAAATACATTACCTGTTTTAGTTACACGTGGTAGCTACATATTCCCAACATTTCATGGTGTACTTGAAATTGGGCGTGAACAATCAACTAAGGCTGTTCAAAAATCAATCGCTGAATTTAAAGGAAACATTATTGTGGTATCGCAAATCGATGCGCAAAAAGATGTGTTGACAATTAAAGATATTTATAGTTTTGGAGTATTAGCCGAAGCGTCGATTAAAAAACAGTGAAAAGATGGTACTATCACAGTCGACATTAAAGGGGTAGAACGTGTGGCACTTTCTAACCTAAGACTGGAAAAAGAATACTATGAAGCAGAATACGAAGTTAAAAAACCAGATGATAAAAAATTAGATGGTAAAATGAATGAAGTCATTAATGAAATTCGTGAAATTATTCGTGCCCAAAAAGAGGTTGCCAGTGATCAAATGGAAATCATTGATTCATTGACTAACGACGAACCGAACCGCATTATCGATGCGATTGCTCAAGGTTCAACTTTCTTACCAATTGTCAGAAGACAAAAAATGCTGGAAGAATTAGATCCCGCCAAACGTGCCGATCAATTAGTCAAATACGTGGATTCAAAAAAAGCATCAGCTGATATTGAAACCCAATTATCAAAAAAAATTAAGAACCGTGTTGATGAACAACAACGCGAATATTACCTACGTGAAAAATTAAAAGCAATTAAAGACGAATTAGGTGATATGGATGGTGAAGGCGACGACTTACAAAAATACCGTAAACGTCTCGAAGATGAACCATTCCCAGAAAACATTAAAAACCGTATCCTACAAGAAATCAATCGTGCTGAAGGCATGCCAGCCGCATCGTCAGAATCAAACATTACCAGAACTTACATTGATTGAATGATGCAAACACCATGATGACAAGAATCAGAAGAAAAAATCAACATTAAACATGCTCGTGAAATCTTGGATGATCATCACTATGGATTAGAAAAAGTTAAAGACCGTATTATTGAATACTTGGCCGTTAAACAAAATACCAATAAAGTCAAAGGGCAAATTATTACCCTTGTTGGTCCACCAGGAGTTGGTAAAACTTCGTTAGCAAAATCAATCGCTGATGCGATGGGCCGTAAATTCGTGAAAGTCTCACTAGGTGGGGTTAAAGATGAATCAGAAATCCGCGGACACCGTAAAACTTATATTGGTGCCATGCCCGGGCGAATCATTCAAGGAATGAAAAAAGCGGGTGTCAAAAACCCCGTCTTCTTACTGGATGAAATTGACAAAATGGCATCTGACTACCGTGGGGATCCCGCTTCAGCAATGCTAGAGGTTTTGGACCCAGAACAAAACAGTAAATTTAGTGATCACTACATTGAAGAAGAGTACAACTTAAGTGACGTTGTCTTCATTGCAACTGCTAACTATCCTGACCATATTCCCGAAGCGCTATATGACAGAATGGAAATGATCGAATTATCATCATATACTGAATTTGAAAAACTAAAAATCGCAGAAGAATATTTAGTTCCGAAAATTTTAGAAGAACATAACGTAACAACTGAACAATTAACTTTCACAAAAGAAGGTTTAAGCGAAATTATTAAACACTATACAAGAGAAGCTGGGGTGCGTCAACTTGAACGTTGAATCGCCAGTGTAACCAGAAAATTCGTTGTTAAAATGTTAAATAAAGAACTTGTAACGCTAATTGTGACACCGGAAGTTGTCAACGAATTGTTGAAAAAACGAATCTTTGAACATACCGAAAAAGAAACAAAAGAAAAACAAGTTGGAGTTGTGACTGGATTGGCTTATACCCAATATGGGGGAGATATTTTACCAATTGAGGTTAACCATTTCCCTGGAAAAGGTGGTCTGGTCTTGACTGGTAAATTAGGAGATGTCATGAAGGAATCAGCAACGATTGCTTATGACTACGTTAAAGCAAATTACCTTTCATTTGGAATTCCGAAAGAAGTCTTTGAAACAAATGATGTCCACATTCACGTTCCTGAAGGAGCAGTACCAAAAGATGGACCAAGTGCTGGGGTCACAATTACCACAGCAATCGTTTCGGCATTAACTAACATTCCGGTTCCCCAAAACTTAGGAATGACTGGTGAAATCACCCTTCGTGGTTTAGTCTTCCCAATTGGAGGATTGCGTGAAAAATCAATTTCCGCACACCGTAGTGGTTTAGCTAAAATCTTAGTTCCAGCTAAAAACATGAAGGACCTTGATGATATTCCAGAAGAAGTTAAAAAAGACCTAAAAATTATTCCATGTACAACTTATTCTGATGTCTATGAAAACGTCTTTGGTAAAAAAATTGAGATTAAAGATCCCTCATTACCATTAACAAAAGATAAAAAAGACGAAAAATAATTATGAATCAAATCAAATAAAAATGATTTGATTTTTTTTATCCCGATTTCCGATTAAAAAACCCAGGAGTTATTGATATAC
>JALAGN010000064.1 GCA_022712415.1 Spiroplasma sp.
CCTTAGTAAGTTCCGATAACGTCGTTTCAATTAAAACAAAAATTAAGAATAATGAGAATAGTTTAAAAATAAGTGAAGTTGGTTCTTTTTTAATTAAAGGAAAATACATTATTGATATTTTAAGAAAAATGGATGATAAAGAAATTATCATCTCAAATGAGGAACCTTCAATTCTCTACTTAAAAGGTGAAAAAAATGAATTCTTCTTGAACTTAATGTCACAGGATTCTTTCCCAGAAATTGGTTTTAAAGAAAATGGGAATGATTGTGAAATTAATGGACTGGAATTAAAAAAAGCCATCACCCAAACTTCAATCTCAGTTGATGAATATAATCAAAAAATTGTTTTAACCGGTTTGAACTTCAAAATTATTAATAACCTCTTTTATGTCTTTGGTGCTGATCAATTTCGCATCTCAAAAAAAATCATTGAACTTGATAAACAATTTGAAGAGATTGTGGAAGCAAATATTCCGTTACGTTCATGTAATGAGATCCCGAGAATTTTTAATGATAATGATACCTTAAAAATTGTCTTCACTGAAACACATGTGTTAATTAAAAGTGATGACGTTATCTTTCAAACTTCTGTGCTTGACGGTAACTATCCCGATATTAATAAAATTTATCCAACCGACTTTAATAGTTCAATCTTCGTTAATAAAAATAAATTCATTCGTTTAATCTCACGTGCTGATATTCGTGATGAAGAAACTTTAACCACAATTGTTAATTTAATTTTAAAAGAAGAAAAAATCATAATTAAATCAAACACCCAACAAATCGGAAGCTTTACTGAAGAATTTACAGAATTCAATTTACGGGGAATTGATGATCAAAACGTTTATTTCAATTCAAAATTTATGTTAGATGCTTTACGAACATTTGACGCTGAAACTGTCGAAATTAATTTAATTGAAAGTATGAAACCGATCGTGCTAACTTCAATGCAAGATTTAAAATTAAGTCATATTATCTTACCAGTGGGTATTAAGTAGTAATACCTACTTTTTTTATCCTTAATTTTTTTACCCCTTAAAAAATGCTATAATTTATATGTTGTGAGGAGATTAGAGACATGGAAGATAAAAAATATGGCGCTAATCAAATTCAAATTCTTGAGGGTTTAGAAGCCGTTAGAAAACGTCCTGGAATGTATATTGGAACAACTAACGTTGTTGGATTACATCATTTAATATGAGAAATAGTTGATAATGCCGTCGATGAGGCACTTGCGGGATATTGTGACGAAGTTACAATTGTTTTAACATCCGCTGGTGAAGTCATTGTTAAAGATAATGGACGGGGAATTCCAATTGATGTTCACCCGAAAACTGGTAAAAGTACGTTAGAAACTATTTTTACAATTCTCCACGCCGGAGGTAAATTTGATAATGCCTCTTACAAAGTATCAGGAGGATTACATGGAGTTGGAGCGAGTGTTGTTAATGCCTTATCGCATTACGTTGATGCCATTGTTGTTCGTGACAACAAAATATATTCACAAAGATTTTACGAAGGTGGAACAAAAGCAACCCCACTTGAAGTAATTGGAGTTAGTGAATTTAATGGGACAATTATTCGTTTCAAACCAGATGAAACTATCTTTAAAGAAACTGTAACATTTGAATTTAAAATTGTGCAAAACAAAATTAAACAATTGGCCTTTTTAAATAAGGGGATTATTTTTAATTTGTACGACGAAAGAAATGACAAATCAATTTCATACTGTTTTGAAAATGGAATCAAAGACTATGTCCACGAGATCAATTTAACTAAGGAAAAAATCAATGATGATATTTTTTATGTCGACGATAATATTAATGACATTGAAATTGAAGCATCGCTACAATTTAACTCAACTTATGATGAAAACCTTTATTCGTTCTGTAATAACATTTACACCTCGGAAGGCGGAACACATGAAACAGGATTTAAAAATGCAATTACTAAGTGTTTCAATAATTACGCAACTGAACATGTGAAAAACTTTAAAGGCTCAAAATTTGTTTGAGATGACTTGCATGAAGGTTTAGTTGCGGTTTTATCAATTAAACATTTTGATCCACAATATGAGGGACAAACCAAAGCAAAACTTTCTAGTCTTGATGCCAAGGATGCTGTGCAAAACATTGTTGTCAAATACTTTGAAGAGTATCTACTAAAAAATCCAACTGATGCTAAGAAAATGATTGAGAAAGTTTTACTAACGCAAAAATCGCGAAAAGCAGCGTTGAAAGCAAAAGAAGACACTAGAAGAAAAGGTGCTTTAGATTCTTTTGCCTTGCCAAGCAAATTAGCTGACTGCGAATCAAAAGATAGTGAAGTATCAGAAGTCTTTTTAGTCGAAGGGGATTCTGCGGGTGGTTCTGCTAAAACTGGGCGAAACAGAAAATACCAAGCCATTCTTTCACTACGTGGGAAAGTCTTGAATGTTGAAAAAGTAAACCAAGGAAAAGTCCTAGAAAATAACGAACTACAATCAATCATCGCAGCTGTCGGAGCGGGAATTAAAAATAGCTATAATGAAGAAAAATTAAGATACAACAAAATAATTATTATGACTGACGCGGACGTTGACGGTGCGCACATTCGTATTTTATTATTAACTTTTTTCTATCGTTACATGAAAAACTTGATTACCAATGGACATGTTTATATTGCCCAACCACCGCTATACCGTATTGAAGCAAATAAAAATATTAAATACGCCTACAACGATCTTGAATTGGAACAATTAAAAGAAACTGAATTTAAAGGTTTAAATTATTCAATTCAACGTTACAAAGGTTTAGGAGAAATGGACCCAATTCAATTGTGAGAAACAACAATGGATCCAGCTAGAAGAACATTAATTAAAGTAAATGTTGACGATGCCTTTCTTGCCAATGAAATTTTTTCAAGTCTGATGGGAGAAGACGTGGAATCACGTCGTGAGTTTATTTTAAAAAATGCACAATTTATCGAAAATTTAGACATTTAGAAATGGGGAATTCACATGAGTGATAATTTTTTAAACTCAGCTCAGAACATTTTATCGGTTGATATTAAAGATGAAGTTGAAAAAGACTTCTTAGAATATTCGATGAGTGTCATTGTTTCGCGTGCCCTACCCGATCTTCGTGATGGTTTAAAACCAGTACAAAGAAGAATTTTATATGCCATGAGTGATTTAAAAATTATTGCTTCATCGCCACATAAAAAATCAGCTCGGATTGTTGGGGAAGTTATTGGTAAATACCACCCCCATGGAGATTCATCGGTTTATGAAGCAATGGTGCGAATGTCACAAGATTTTTCTTATCGTTATCCGTTAGTTGATGGACACGGGAACTTTGGGTCAATCGATGGTGACGGTGCAGCGGCGATGCGTTATACTGAAGCGCGATTAACTAAACTATCGGAATACTTGTTAAAAGATATTGATATGAATACCGTTCCTTTTGTGGATAACTATGACGCAACAGAACGTGAACCAAAATATTTAACTGGGTATTTTCCTAACTTATTAGCTAATGGAACAACTGGAATTGCAGTTGGGATGGCAACAAGTATTCCGCCACATAACTTAAAAGAAGTTTGTGATGCCATTATCGCTTACATTAAAGATAATAATTTAACAATTGAAGATATCATGACTTATATCAAAGGACCCGATTTTCCAACAGGAGCTTTAATGACTGGTGGAAAAGAAATGATGAACGGTTACCTAAATGGTAAAGGTTTTGTCACAATGCGTGCCAAAATTTCGGTCGAAGAAAACAATAAAAAAAGTAAAATCGTTATTACTGAAATTCCATACCAAATTAATAAAATTAAAACAATTGAAAAAATTGTTGATCTTTACAAAAATAAAGTTATTACCGGAATCACAGATATTCGGGACGAGACTAACTATGAGGGAATTAGAATTGTACTGGAATTAAATCAAGCAGCGAACCCCCAACTAATTATTAACAAACTATACAAATTTACGAATTTACAAACAAACTTCACAATCAACATGTTGAGTCTAAATAAAGATGTTCCAGAGATTATGAACATCAAAACTATTCTGAAAAACTATGTTCGTTTTCAAGTTGAAATTCTAATTAAGAAAACACTTTTTGAAAAGGAAAAACTAGAGAAACGTTTACATATTTTAGACGCCATTTATATTGCAATTGAAAATATTGATGAAATTGTCCAAATTATTAAAAAATCAAAAACAACTGAAGAAGCGACAAATCATTTATTTGAACGTTTTGGTTTTGATAAAGAACAATCAAAAGCAATTTTGGATATGCGATTACAACGACTAGTTAATTTAGAACAAGAAAAAATTAAAGTGGAAATTGAAGCAATTAAAGACCGCTTAAATGAATTGGTTTTAATTTTAGCAAGTGAAGAAAAACGTAACAATTTATTAATTGAACAATATGAGTTCATTAAAAATAAATTTGGTGATGATCGTAAAACAAAAATTATTAGTGTTGATGTTGCAATTGACGATGAAGAATTGATTCAAGATAAACAAAGTGTGATCACATTGTCACACGAAGGTTACATTCGCCGCATTGATGCGCAAATTTTTAAAACCCAAAAACGGGGTGGTAAAGGTGTCATTGTAAATCAAAATAACGAAGACCCAATTGAAATTGTTCAAGTCGGAAAAACAAAAGACGATGTTCTATTCTTTTCTGACAAAGGAAGAATCTATCGTGCGAAAGCATATAACATTCCGATTTTTTCAAGAACAGCTCGCGGGATTCCGATTATTAATATTATTGGAGTGAACACTGCAGAGAAAATCACAACCATTCTTTCGATGAAACAAAACTCACAAAAATATAAATACTTATTCTTTGTGACAAAAAATGGGATTATCAAAAAAACCGAAATCGCAGAATATAAATTAATTAATGTTCAAGGGAAAGTTGCCATCAACCTTGATGACGACGATGCATTGGTAGCAGTTATTCCCTCAACTGGAAATGACAATATTTTAATCGCCACTTTCAACGGACGAATTTCAAAAATCTCCGAAACCGAAGTACGATCAATGTCGCGAAGCTCGCGTGGTGTCATTGGGATTGTTCTAAAAGATGACGACTATGTAACAAACGCATGTAGTGATTTTGGAAATGAGCTTGTGACAACATTGTCAGAAAACGGAATGATTAAAAAATCTGAAATTAAAGAATATACTCTTTATAAAAGAGGAGCAGTCGGTATTTTAAGTATGCGACTAAATGAAAAAACTGGGAAGTTTGCATCCCTACTTCCAATTCGAGATACTGATTCAATATTTATTGTTTCGTCACTCGGAAAAGCAATTCGTTTTGAAATTGATAGTGTTAAAGTTCAATCACGAGTTTCGACTGGAGTAAAAGCATTTGAACTTGAGGATAACGAAACAGTAACAGCCGCAGCGCTATTCTGAAATAAACAAGACAAAGGAGAGTAATTATGATTGATGTAAATAAATTAGAATTAGACTTTGATAAAATTAAAACCCAAATTAATAAAAGAGGAGCTGATTTATCAACTACACTTATAAGTGTAGTTGACTTAAACAAGAAACGAAAAGAATTAATTCTTGAAGTTGAAAATTTAAAAGCACAAAAAAATCAAACCTCAAAAAAAATTGGTGAGTTGATGCGCGATAAAAAAAATGACGAAGCAGCGAAACTAAAGGCGAGTGTGACTGAAATCAATGAAGCGATTGAAAAAGGTGATGCTGAGCTTGAAGCGACAATGACAAAATTAAATCAAATTAATGCTGGGATCCCTAACATCCCTAACGACGGAATTCCGGTTGGCGCTGACGAAAATGACAACGTTGTTGTTCGTGATTGAAAAAGTGGTGAGATCAAAAAAACAGAGATCCCACACTGGGACATTGCAACGAAACTTGGCTTGGTTGATTTTGAATATGGAGCTAAAATTTCGGGGTCACGCTTCTTAACTTATACTGGTGAAGGAGCGCGTCTTGTTCGATACATCGCGGACATCTTATTAAAAGAACACCGCGAACGTGGATATAAAGAATTCTTCTTACCCGTTTTAGTTAATCGTGAAATTATGTTCGGAACAGGGCAATTACCAAAATTTGAAGATGATGCTTATAAAGTTGATGATTCATTTTTAGTTCCAACTGCCGAGGTTCCTTTAACAAACATGTATCGTAACGAAATTTTAGATGGCAAAAACTTACCGATTAACGTTACTGCATTTACCCAATGCTTTAGACGTGAATCAGGTTCGGCTGGTCGTGATACTCGCGGGATGATTCGTTTACACCAATTCAATAAAGTAGAATTAGTTAAGTTCTCGAACCCAAAAGATTCATATAATGAATTAGAAAAAATGACCAACGATGCCGAAAACATTTTACAGTTATTTAAACTTCCGTATCGTGTCGTAGAATTGTGCAGCGGTGATCTAGGATTCTCAGCTGCGAAAACTTATGACTTGGAAGTTTGATTTCCGAACCAAGAAAAATATCGTGAGATATCTTCTTGTTCAAATTGTCTTGACTTTCAAGCTCGCCGAATTAATGCGAGATTTAAAGATGAAGATGGAACAACTAAGTTGGTCCACACTTTAAATGGTTCGGGTGTTGCGATTGATCGTTTGATTGCCGCGATCCTAGAAAACTATTACGATGGTGAAAAATTGGTTTTACCAGAAGTATTAAAACCTTATTATGGAAAAGACTATCTTGATTAAAATGTTTCACGTGAAACATTTTTTTCTTATCAAATAATTGTTTCACGTGAAACAAAATAGATCACTTTGTTGGGATTCTAAAAATAATTAAAAGACGAGAAAAATATGTTAATATAATTATGTCATTGTAAAGGTGACGTTCGAATTTGGTCAGGACCGGAAGGTAGCAGCCATAAGAATCTAGTGCCTTGTACAATGGCTTTTTTTATGCCTAAAAGGGGTTGTTTGTGGTGAATGAAATCATTAAAAAAATGTACGACCATTTTAACAAAATAGTTGATTCTGTTGAGGTTCCGGTTGTATCTTTGATCACTGATGCTGATAATAATATTGTCGCCATTTCAGAAAACGAGCGCCAAGCCAAATTTAAGATTTGTGGGCATGCCGAAATTAATGTAATTAATAAATTATTTAAAAAATATCAATCAAAGAATCTGAAGGGTTTCAAACTTTATTCAACGTTGGAACCCTGTAAAATGTGTGTTGGTGCAATTGAACAAACAGGTTTAAATGAGGTTTTTTATTTTGTGGATAATAAGAAATTTGGGGGATCAGCCACCGCAGATAATCGGATTACTTTTAAAAAAATTAATGGTGAAGAAGCAACATATTTTGAAGAACAACTAAAAAAATATTTTGCGAAGTTGAGGTAGATGTATGAGTAGTTACATTTCATTTTATCGAAAATATCGTCCAAAAAATTTTGCGGATGTCGCAGGACATAAAAGCGTAAAAGATATTTTGATGTCGGAAATTAAAAATAATTCAGTTCCGAATGCAATGCTGTTTGTTGGACAAAAAGGAACAGGTAAAACATCGCTTGCTAAAATTCTGGCGAAAACTTTAAACTGTACAAATATTGATATGAACACTTGCGAAACATGTGATCAATGTGAAAATTGTTTGATGGCAATGAACAACTCCCACCCAGATATTATTGAATTCGATGCTGCTTCAAATAATGGCGTTGACGAAATCAGAAATATTAAAGCTAACGTCCAAACTTTACCAACCATCGGAAAACAAAAAGTTTTTATCATTGACGAAGTTCATATGTTAACAACCAATGCTTTCAATGCTTTCTTAAAAACATTAGAAGAACCACCTGCTCATGTTACTTTTATTTTAGCAACAACAGAGTTGCAAAAAATCCCGGCAACAATTCTTTCACGTTGCCAAGTTTTTAACTTTAGTCGTTTGAATCTTGATGACGTCAAAGAAAGAATGAGAAACATTCTTGTGATGGAAAATAAAAATGCTGAAGAGTTAGCGCTGAATGAAATTTATTATTTATCAGACGGGTCGTTACGCGATGGTTTAAATTACTTGGAACAACTAAGTGTCATCAGTCAAGAAACTATCACACTTGAAAAAACGAGTGATCTATTTTCAGTCGCAACAAAAAATGAAAAGCTAAACTTAATTAATGAAATGATTAATTGCCGAAGTAAAAAACTAATTGCCTTTTTTGAAAGAGCAATGTCAAAAGGATTGAATGTTCAGGTTTTGATTTTACAATTAATTGATATTGTCAAAGAGATTATTGAATTTAAAATCACAAACGATTTTTCGTTGCTTAATTATCTTGACGAAAATGATTTGGATACAATGAAGGAAAATAATCTTGCCATTTATTTTGAGTTGGCCGATGTTTTTGCGCACGTGTATGAAACTACAAACAGAACAAATATTACCTATCAATATTTATTGATTGCTATTCTAAAATGAATCAATAATCGAGGAACACTTATAAGTGTAGTTGAAAATGAGGAGGAAAATACTCCTTTAGTTGTTAAAGAGGAGATGCAAGAAATTCAGGAAGTTCAAAATGCGCCAGTTAAAGTTGAACATGTTGAAGAAGAAATTGTGGATGCAGTTAACGAAGAAAAAGATATCATCGTTGAAAGCGATGAACAAAAAATTAGAGTTGGGGATGAAATTATGTACGATGAAAAAAATCTAGAAATTGATACACTAAAACTAATTTCAAAAATTGACGTTGTTGCAATTCCAGAAATTAAATTTGAGACTAAAAAAATTCTCAACGTTTTAGTCGGAGCTAAAAAAGATGTGCGCCAAAAATGAACTGACGCCTTTGCCAATTTATTTCAAAACGGAAACTTGCTAGACGAACGTTTAATCGTTTTACACGGAGCAACTGTAGTTGCTGCTTGCGAAGATGCAGTTGTCATTTATGTCAAAATTTCAACATACACAAAAATCATTAATAACTTCATGCAGGATCCAATCTTCCGTGAAAAATTATTTAAGACTTTAAATGTTGCAGAGACAAATGTTTTTGTCATTAATCAAAATGCTTGAGCGGAAGTTAAAGAAGTTTTCGTAGCGGCAAAAAATGACAACACGCTCCCAACTTATGACAAATCTTTATTTGATAATTTTTATGATAACGTTATTCGTCACGACGGAATTTTGACTGAAGAAGATAGCGAAATTTTAAAAAGAGCGAAAGAATTCTTCGGGGAAAATTTTGTTAAGGTAGTTGATTAGATGAAAGAGAAACATAATTTAATTGTTAATGAAATTGTTAATCAGTTTCGAACTCTAACAAAACAAACAAAACGAAATTCTGAAAAAATGTTATTTGAGTTAATCAACAGCAATTCAGTTTTAGAACTAAAAGAATTACTCATAGCAATTGATAGCGTTTTTGATGAGTGCCCCAATTGTTTCTATTTTCTCGTGAACGGATATTGTGAATCTTGCATGAACGAAAAACGAAACAGCAAAAAAATCTGTGTTGTTTCAACAATATTAGATGCAAAGAATATCATTGATAAAGATGTCTTTGACGGAGTCTTTCACGTGATTAAAGGTGAAATTGATATTAATAAAAATCTTGGTGCTTCCGAACTTAAAATTGGTGAATTATTTGATAGAATTAAAGATAGTGATAAGGTTGAAGTTATCGTTGCTTTAAATGCAACGTTTAAAGGCGAAATTACCTCGAATTACTTAATTCAGGAATTACTTGCAAGACATATTAAAGTTTCGCGATTGGCACGAGGAATCCCGTTCGGTGGAATGGTTAACTATGTTGATAAAGAAACAATTAAGAATGCTTTAAAAAACAGAGACAAATTCTAAGGGGGAAAGAAAATGATTTTTATTAGTTTAGAAGGAATCGATGGTTCAGGTAAAACAACAATTGCCAAAATTGTCAAAGATAAACTTGTGCAAAAAGGGTTTGATGTTTTATTAACCCGCGAGCCAGGGGGCGAACCAATTTCTGAAAAAATTAGAGAATTAGTTCTTGACCCAGAAAATTCAGAAATGACAGCTTGAACAGAAGCGCTACTTTATATCGCTTCAAGAAAACAACATCTTGATCAAGTTATTATTCCGGCATTAAAAAAAGGAACAATTGTGATTTCAGATCGTTTCATGGATTCAACAACTGTCTACCAAGGGTTTGCTCGTAAGCTAGGTATTACTGATGTTGATGAAATTCAAAATATTGTCATTGGTCCGGCAATTCCTGATATTACTTTATTTTTTGATATCTCACCAGAAGAAGCAAAAGTGCGATTAGATCTAAGAAACTCTGGTTCTGATAGATTAGAAGCAGAAGCGGATGAGTTCCACGAAAAAGTTTACCAAGGGTATCGAATGTTAATTAGTGAGAACTCAAACCGAATCAAAGTGATTGATGCACGAAAAGCGGTTGATGTAATTTCACGTCAAGCAATTTATTTAATTGAAGAATTGTTAGAAGAAAGAAAAGCTAGTCAATAATTATGCTAAAGAATGAAGTTGTTACTAAATTAAAAAACGATATTGAAAGCAACACCCTTTCGCATGCATATATTTTAGAATCACCCAATCAGTTGTTTCTAGAAGAAGCAACGACTGATTTACTATTGGCTTATTTTTGTGAAACAAAAATAGCATGTCGAACATGCCGCCAATGTTTAAATGTTATTAATAATACTAATTTGCAAATCATTAATATCGGCGATGCGACAGAGCGAATTAAAAAACAAGAAGTTCTTGATTTGATCGCGAAACTTAACATTACCAATTTAGGTGAAGACGACAAGAAATTTTATGTAATTAAAAATATTGAGCAACTAGGTCCTGAAGCTAGTAATGCAATCTTAAAAACATTAGAAGAACCCCCAAAAGGAGTTACAGCTTTTTTGTTATCAAATAACCGTGATGAGATTCTGCCAACAATTAAGAGTCGTTGCATTTTGTTTTATATCGATGATGAAAGTTTTGCTTTAGAAAATAATATCTTAGCCGATGTCATTCAAAGCGGTAATAAAGATGAATTGTTTTTGGTTGGTGCCAAGTTGCGTCATTTACCCAAAAATGAAGTTGTTAGCATTTTACAGGATGCTTTAAAAAAAGTTGTCTTACAAGAAAAGGTTGAGATTGCTGACAAGTTTTATGATGCTATCTACAACATTAAAAAAATGACTAACACCAATTTAATCATCGAAAATTTGATGATTGAAATTTACGAGGTATTGTAATGAAAGTTTGAAATAATGTTTTAGGATATGACTTGAAAATTATTCAAGACACACACATGTTTAAATTTTCAATTGATTCAATTCTGCTTGCCCGATTTGTCGATCCAACAAAATCAAAGGTCAGAAAAATATGTGACTTCGGAACCAATAACGCCATCATCCCTTTGATCCTAAGTGAGATTTGTGATGTTGATATTGATGCAGTTGAAATTCAAAAGGAAGCATTTGATGTTGCTGTGGAAAATGTGCAACACAATCAACGCGACAAACAAATCACAGTTTTTAATGATGATATTAAAGAGTTTGTGAAATCGCGAAATAATATGTATGACTTAATTTTATGCAATCCACCGTTTTTCAAAGTGCACGAGAAAACAAAAGTTCGGAAGTTGAGCGAGTTTGTTGTTAATGCGCGTCACGAAAAACTCATCACATTAGATGAGGTTGTGCGCGCAGCGGCAATCGGATGTAAACACAAAGGGAAGTTTGTGATGATTCATATCGCCGAACGCTTCAATGAAGTTTTTGAGACACTACTAAAACACAATTTTGTTGTCAAAAGAATTCGCTTTGTTCATTCGCATTTGGATGAAGAAGCAAAAAAAATAATAATCGAATCTGATTTTATGGGGAATCCAGGAATGACAATTTTACCCCCATTGATCGCACATGAAAAAGATGGTGAATACACAGATGAAGTTAAAAAATTATTTCAACCTTAATGGCATTAGTCAAAATAAAAAATATCTTATCGGGTTCTCAGGTGGACCAGATAGTACTTTTTTATTTTTTCATACGCTTAATTTAGTTGGTAAAGAAAATATCGTGGCAGCTCACGTTAATTATCATTTACGTGATGAGGCTGATGAAGCACAAAAATTGGTTGAACAATATTGCAAAGAAAATGATGTCACACTATTTGTGCAGGAAGTGGTAAATGATACGAACGAAAATGTTGAAGGATGAGCGCGCAAAGTACGCTATGAATTTTTCAATCACATTGCTGCGAAAGAAAAATGTGATGCCGTTGTTATTGCTCATACTTTTGATGATGATATTGAAACATATGCTTTGCAAAAAGAGCGTTCTAATATCGTTACTTATTTTGGTTTGAAAGAATCAACTTACTGAAAAGACTTAAATGTGATTCGCCCGATGTTGACACTAAAAAAACAAGAAGTGTTAAATTGAATTGAGGACAATAATTTAACGGTTGATTTTGATAAAACAAATGAGGACGACAAATATCGTCGTAATTTTATTCGCAAACATTTGGACCACGAAACAGTCGAATTATACATTCGCGAAAAAAATAGTCGTAACCGCATGATGCAATGAGTTTATGAAAAACTCAATAAAATTATTCAACCAGAATTTACGTTGGAAACCTTCTTGCCGTTAAATGATAAAGAAGAATTGGTCTTCATTTACGAATACATTAAACGTTTTGTGCCGAACTATAATCTCGACAAGATGAAGAAAAATATTGCTGGTGAAATTGCAAAACAACTTCGTTCGGATAAAGCATATATTTGTATTAAAATTAATGAGAAATACGCTTTGATTAAAGATCGCGGAAACGTGTTTTTAAAACCAACGGCCGTTTTGAATAGGACATTCCAAATTACAAAAGCCGCTGATTTGAAAGAGTTAAGTCTTTTTGCTAATTACGATGAAATTCAAATAATTTTTGAACAACATGGAGCAATCACAGTTTCGAACGACTTTCAACAGTATCAAGCAAAACTAACTTATCGCGGTAAAAAAGCGAGTGAATTCTATTTAAAAAACAAAATTAGCTATCGCTTTCGCATTGAAAATGCTGTTGCATTTATTGAAGGGGATTGCGAGATACTAACAAAAATAAGGTAAAAAATGATACTATTATTTTGATTAAGAGGTGAACAATCGTGAAAAGTAAAAAGTCAATTTGAATATGAATAATTCTGATTCTCGTGCTAATTGCATTGGGAGTGGCAATTTATTTATTCACCAAAGGTTCAAGTAACTCAATCTCAGCTGAGCAACTACGTCATTACTTAGAAAACTCAAACGCACAGATCAATTCCATCACACAGGTTGGCGACAATACTTTTATTGTGACTGGTTATTACAACGTTGAGGGTGGAGCGGTATCCTTTACAGCTGTTATTCTTAACACGGGTGAGGACTGAATTAAAAACCTATTAGGTTCAAATGTTATTTCAGTTCAAAGTACAAATACATGATTGAATGCACTGATTAGTTTTGTGCCAATTATTATTTATATCGGAATTATGATCTGAATGTTCCGAGCAATGTCAAAAGGTGGTGGAGCTGGAATGTTTGGTGGAATGAACCAAAACAGACCACGTGAAACAAAATCGACTGTTAAATTTTCTGACGTCGCTGGTAGTGAAGAAGAAAAACAAGAAATGTACGAATTGGTTGATTACCTAAAACAACCAAATAAATATGCACAATATGGAGCGCGTGTTCCAAAAGGAATTCTAATGGAAGGTCCGCCAGGAACGGGTAAAACTTTACTTGCGAAAGCCGTGGCCGGTGAAGCGGGAGTTTCATTCTATTCAATGGCTGGTTCTGAATTTGAAGAAATGTTCGTTGGATTAGGTGCGAGCCGTGTCCGTTCGTTGTTTGCTGATGCTAAAAAAACAGCACCTTGCATTATCTTTATTGATGAAATTGATGCTGTAGGACGAAAACGTTCTGGTGCTGCTGGAACTGGAACAAGTGAACAAACACTGAACCAATTACTAGTTGAAATGGATGGATTTGAAACTAACGCTGGAGTTATTGTGATGGCGGCAACCAACCGGGTAGACGTGCTTGATAGCGCGTTACTTCGTCCGGGCCGTTTTGATAGAACAATTCAAATTTCGTTACCCGATATTAAAGAACGGGAAGCAATTTTAAAACTACATGCGAGAAATAAAAATGTCGCAAAAGACATTGAATGAAAACGCATTGCCGAACGAACACCAGGATTCTCAGGAGCACAATTGGAAAACGTTTTAAATGAAGCGGCAATTTTAATTGTTCGTGAAAAGAAAAAAGTCATTACCATTGTTGAAATTGATGAAGCGATCGACCGCGTTGTTGGGGGACCAGCGAAAAAATCACGTGTTATGACTTTACAAGATAAACAAGTTGTTTCTTACCATGAAGCCGGACATGCCCTAATTGGTCTTAAATTAGAATCAGCATCGAAAGTGCAAAAGGTAACAATCATTCCGCGTGGTAACGCAGGTGGTTATACAATTATGACACCAAAAGATGAATCAAACTTTTCATCAAAAGAAGATCTATATGCATCGATCACCGGATATCTTGGAGGACGTGCTGCCGAACAAATTAAGTTTGGAAAAAACAAAATTACAACGGGAGCACACGATGATTTAGATAAAGCAACTAACATTGCGAAAAGAATGGTAACCCAATTCGGGATGTCAACACTTGGATTAACTAAATTCATTACAATGCAAGAAGAGTCTTATGGCCAAAACAAAGGATCTTACTCAGATATAGTTGCGGCTAAAATTGACGAAGAGATTGCCAAAATGTTAGAAAAATGTTTTGAAACATCGCTTGAAATTATTAAAGCTAATATGCCGGAACTTGAATTGATTGCTGAATCATTACGAGTGTTGGAAACAATTACAGCAGAACAAATCGACTACATCGACAAAAACATGGCGCTTCCAAAAGAGGTGCTTGACGAAAAAGGCCGCCGTGAAGCTGAAGATAAAAAACGAGCCAATGGTGAACTGGTTGAATTTGAACCAGAAAAAATCGACGATAACGACGACGATAAAAATGCCGGTAAAAGTGATAAAGACAAGGATTAATTCCTTGTTTTTTTATAGCATTTTTGCATTTATTTTTATTCACAAGTATAATGTAAAAAGTCTAGGAGAAATGATATGGGATTAGAAGTTAGAGCGATAAGCGATAAACATAATATAAAAATAGCAATTGTAGATTTAACTGATGGATTTAAAGAAATTGTTAAATTACAAAAACCAAACATGATTGCAGCAACTGCATTAGGAAAAACATTAGCGAACACAACTTTAATGTCACTGAGCATTAAAGAAGGTGACCGTCTTAACGTTACAATTAACGGAATGGGACTTTGTGGAAATGTGGTCGCTGAATTTGATAACAACACATTCAGAGGGTACATTCAAAACCCACGATTTAACACCGATGATATTACAACCGAAAAAGGTGATCCAAGTGCGCTATCGCAAGCGGTAGGGACAAATGGGTTTATTCAGGTGGCAAGATATACAAGTGGAAACGAACCGTATGTGTCACGAACTGAATTAATCACTGGTGAAATCAACGTCGACTTTATGGGATACGTCCAACAAAGTGACCAAGTGCACACTTTAATTTCATCAGCGGTTGATTTTGATGATGCTGGGAACGTTAAAAAATTAGCAGGAATCTTAATTCAGTTACTACCCAACTCAAGTGAAGAAGATGTTGATTTCTTAGAGGAAAAAATTGGATCACTTGACCACTTGAACAAGACTTTACTACAATCAACAAATTACGAAGCGTTGATTAAAGAAATTTGTGATGATGCTAAAATTTTGGCATCACACGATAATCTTAAATTCCAATGCACTTGTTCGTTGGACAAAGTTCTTGATTCAATCCGCATGTTACCAAGCGATGAAATCGATAACATTATTCTGAATGGTGAATCAGTTGAAGTTGTTTGTGAATTCTGTCAAAAAAAATATGTCGTTGATGTTGAAGAAATTAAAAAAATCAAAGATTAATAAGTTATAATTACTTGGACGACGATTTTATACAGAACTTAAATAAGGAGAAAAAGCATGGCTGACGAAAAGAAAGTTGAACTTGTTTTGGACGAAATTAAAGAACCAGAACAAAAGACTGTAGAAAAATCAAAAAATAAAACTGAAAAACCAGTAAAAGAAAAAGCTGCGAAACCAGAAAGACCAGCAAAACCAATAAAAGAAAAACCAGCAAAATCTGATGAAATGCAAGTTTTATCAAGAGTTGAAGGACGTGAATTTATTGCGTTGAACGAAGAGAAAATTACTGAAAAAACAGTTAAAGCTGAAAAAGCAAAAATTAAAAGACAAAAACAATTAACTTCAAAATGATCAAAAGAAATTTTGAAAGAAGGAAAAATTGTTTCAACTAAAAACTCAAAACCAAATATTAAAGAACATATTATTGAATTACATAATGTGGAAAAATCATATACTAACACCGACGTTGTAACACCAGTTCTAAAAGGAATTGATTTAACACTTGATCGTGGTGATTTCATTGTTATCTTAGGACCATCAGGTTCAGGGAAAACAACACTTTTAAATACCATCTCAGGATTGGATAAAGTTAGTGAAGGGGACGTCTTCGTCCTTGGAGCCAACTTATCACTTTTAAAAGACTCACACTTAACACGTTTCCGTCGTGATTACGTTGGGTTTATTTTCCAACAATACAACTTACTAACTAACTTAACTGCCAAAGAAAATGCGGAAGTTGGGGAAAACTTATCTCGTCAAAAACACAAAGATTTAACAATCGAAGATATTTTTGAAACAATCGGGATGAAAGAACAAATGAATAAATATCCGCACCAAATGTCAGGGGGACAACAACAACGTGTCTCAATCGCACGTGCCTTGGCTAAAAACCCAGAAATCCTTTTTGGGGATGAACCAACTGGAGCGCTTGATGAAGAAATGGGACGACGTGTTCTACAAATTCTTGTTGATATTAATAAAAAATACAAAACAACAGTTATTATTGTTACTCATAACCCGAACATCGCTGATATTGCTAACACAATTATTCATGTTAAAAACGGATTGATTGATGAAGTTAAACATAACAAAGCACCAAAAAATCCATCAGATATCGACTGATCATAATTGAAATCAACCTTTTGGTTGATTTTTTTGTATTCGGGTGGAAGTCGGGACCACATAGAGTTATAATTAAAAACAAGTTATAAAATAGAACGGAGTGAATAAGAAATGCCAATATTCACATTTAACGGTGCCGACGAAGCAACGGTACGCGAATACTTTAAGCGTGTCGGTGAACTAGCTCAGATTTCAAATATTGATGTTGAACAATTTGTTTTCATTAATGGTAATTCAACAATTATCGGAAATGGATATGAAAGTGATGCAATTTATGTAACCATTGATTGAATTGGAAGACCATTAAAACAAGATCCAGTTGCGAACCACATCCTGGAATTCTTCAGTGCCCAATCAAAAAATGTCTATGTTAAATTTACAGAAATTAATACCTTCTTGTATCATAATGGAGAACAAATTAACTAAAATCAATGTGTGAGGTCAACTAAAATTTAGTTAGACCTTTTTTATTTGAAAAATATATATATCATAATAATGAGGAGAAAAAATAATGAACAATTTTGAAAGAAACTTTAGCGAACAAGAATTAATTCGTCGTGAAAAATTAAAAGAATTACAAACCGCCGGGCAAGACCCATACAAAAATACGAAATGAGAACGAACTCATAAAATTAATGAGTTGGTTGTAAAATTTCAAGAATTCACCAAACCAGAATTAGCTGAGATGCAACAGGACCAAATCGTGACAGCGGGGCGAATTCGTCTGTTCCGAGAAGCCGGAAAAAAAGCAGCCTTTGCTAATATCCAAGACCAAGATGGACAAATCCAATTGTACTTACGCCAAGACGTTGTAGGTGAAGAAAAATTTGAAATGGTCCGCAATTATGACCTAGGAGACATCATTGGAGTCAAAGGGAAAATGATGAAAACCGATCACGGTGAAATTACAATTCGTGTGGAAGAAGTGGAATTATTAACAAAAGCATTAAAACCATTGCCTGATAAACATGCTGGTTTAAATGATATTGAAGAACAATACCGTCGTCGTTATGTTGACTTAATTGTGAACCCTGAAAAAAAAGAAGTGTTCACAAAACGTTCGCGCATCATTCGTAAGATTCAAGAAATCTTGGATCACAATGGTTACTTCGAAGTTGAAACTCCTATTTTACAAAGTGTGCGTGGTGGAGCAGCTGCAAAACCATTCATGACACATTACAATGCCTTAGATAATGATTTCTATTTAAGAATTGCAACAGAGTTACATTTAAAAAGATGTATCGTTGGAGGGTTTGATGGTGTTTATGAAATTGGTCGCCTGTTCCGAAACGAAGGAATGGACACAAGACATAACCCCGAATTCACAACAATCGAAATTTACGTTGCCTACCAAGACGTTTATTTCATTATGGATTTAAACGAAAGAATCTTCCGTGAATGTGCACAAGCAGTGAACGGAACGACAAAAATTAATTATGGTGGTGTTGATTTTGATTTAGGAAAACCATTTAAACGTTGACACATGGTTGATGCCGTGAAAGAAATTACTGGTGTCGACTTCTGAAAAGACATGTCATATGACGAAGCGGTTAAAATTGCAAAAGAACATAATATTAAAGTTGAGAAACACCATTTCTCAATTGGACATATTATCAACTTATTCTTTGAAGAATTTGTGGAAGAAAAAATTGTGGAGCCAACATTCATTTTTGGACACCCCAAAGAAATCTCGCCATTGGCAAAATTGAATGACAAGGATCCCCGTTTCACTGACCGTTACGAATTATTTATTCTTGGTCGTGAATACGCCAATGCCTTTTCGGAATTAAATAATCCCATCGATCAATTCGAAAGATTTGCTGATCAATTAAAAGAAGCAGAATTTGGAAATGATGAAGCTAACGATATGGATATCGATTTCATTGAAGCGCTTGAATATGGATTGCCGCCAACTGTCGGAATCGGAATCGGAATTGATCGTATGGTTATGTTCCTTACAAATTCTGAATCGATTAAAGACGTTCTTCTTTTCCCACAAATGAAACCAAGAGGTTAAGATGCAATACAAAATTGTTAACTCGTATATTTCAAAACTTTCATTGTTAGAAACATTGAGTGCCAAAGAAGAAATCCGAACTAGTTTTAAAAACAGTTTAACATCGCTATTAAAATTAACTGAAATCGAACCGGCGATTGTGACTGACAACGCCGAGTGATTGAATGATGATTACAACGCTTCAGAACGCCCGATCGATTTTGACACAAGAATTAATGTGTTTGGTCAATTGATTCAATCAAATACCAAATTCCGTCGTAAAATGTTAACCGATATTGATTTCAAAAAAACCAATATGGGGATTTTAACGGATGGACTTTACATCCGTCGTGACCGTGATATTTCCAATATTAGTGCTGTTGCATTTAATGAAATTGGTTTTGATTTATTAAAAGAAGTTCGGGACGTTGAGGAAGTCAAAAAAATCTTAACGCTTTGCTATGCTGAACTAATTAAAATCGATGTTGAAATTGGCAAAAAATACAAAGAAATCAAACGTCAACATTTAGAATCTAATTTAACTTATGTCACAAGTGCCCAACTAAAAATTATGTATCCGTTATTGTCATATCCCGAACGAATTAATACTTTTGGTCGTGACAATGGATCGTTCATTATTTATGATTTTGTTCACTCGTTGCTTGATACAAAAAACGATGCGAAGTATTCACAAGATGTTTATGACTTCGATAATTTTTGTGAGTTGTACATTTACAACAAAAGTATTCAACAAGCAATTTGCATTGGTTGAGGGGCTTTTCATGTTAACCGGGATGAATTAAAAATCCAATCAAAAATTTTACGAGACGATAAGAAAGATAAAACTAATTATAATAACCAAATTAAGTCAGACGACTTTGCGGTTGCAATGTCAATTTCTTTTGACTTTGCCCGTATCACAATGACGCTTTTAGAAAAACAACATATCGGTGAGGTCATCAGTTCTGTTTGAGAGAACGACTTCCTAGAATATGCGAAGAAAAACGAAATCATCATTCTTTAAGCGAGAACAAAAAAATACCAGATTTAGAGTATCATTATTATCCAAAATCTTGTATAATTACATTTGCGAGTTAATTCTTCTGAATTAGCTCCTTGCTCGAAAGAGCCTTATGTCCAAAAGGAGAAAGAAAGGAAACAAAGCATGAGAAAATACGAAGTTATGTATATTATCGATCAAGACGCTAAAGATGTGAAAGCAACTGCAAAAAAACTTGACGATATCCTTACAGCTGACGGTGCTAAAATTGTTGAATCAGCCGATTGAGGTTTGAGAGACTTTGCGTACCAAATTAACCATAAGAAAAAAGGTCACTACTTTGTTGTGATTACCGAAACAACACCTGCTAACATTAACGAATTCCAACGTATCGCTGGAATTGATAAAGACGTTGTTCGTACAATGGTTATTAACACAGAATCTGAAAAAAGATATGTTCAAACAACTAAACTTTCAAAAACCGATATGTCAGTTTTTAAAGAAGAAAGAAAACCACGTTCATTTGATAGACGTGGACCAAGATCAGAGGATGCTAAATCAGAAGGATCAAGATCTTACGATAGAAAACCTGTAGAAGAAAGAGCAGAAAAAACAGAAGAGGTTAAAAAACCTGTTGCTGAAAAACCAGCACCTGCTAAACCTGCTGCTGAAAAAGCACCTGCTAAAAAACCTGCCGCTGCTAAACCTGCTGCTGAAAAAGCACCTGCTAAAAAACCAACTGCAAAAAAAACTACAGAAGATAAAAAATAATTAGCAATCAAAGGAGTGAGAAAAGATGAATTCAGTTAATTTAATTGGACGTATCACGCGAGATCCGGAATTAAAATCGTCAAGTAATGGTAAATCATTTGTTGCATTTACACTTGCGGTTTCTGAGTTTTCAGGCGGAAATCAATACACACAATTTGTTCCTTGTTTTGTTTGGGATAAAGCTGCTGAAAATGTAGCCAAATTCGTCAAAAAAGGAACACAGCTTGGTGTATCTGGTTCTTTAAACGTTCGTCAAAATAATACCAATGGTCAATACCAAACGATTATTAATGTAAATGTTCAAAGAGTTGAATTCTTAGGTTCGTCATCGGGAAACGGTAATTCATCTTCATCACAAGATAATAATTCAGGTTCAAATTCTAACTATGTTGGATTTGATACCCCAACAAATGAAATAGACGTTGAAAAAGATGCTATTTTATTTGAAGATTAGAAGTTAATGGAGGTCAAAAATCATGGCAATGAAAAGATTTCAAAAAAGAAAAAAAGTAAATTTCTTTGCGAAAAATAATATTGATTACATCGATTACAAAGATGTTGATTTATTAAAAACTTTCATTTCACAAAATGGAAGTATTAAACCAAAACGTGTAACTGGGACATCACCAAAACACCAAAGAATGTTATCAACAGCGATTAAACGTTCTCGTATTATGGGGTTACTACCTTACGTTGTAAAATAAGAATTTATGAAATACCGCTTATGCGGTATTTTTTATTGCATTAATTGGTATAATCTTAAAGGTGATTTTAATGAAAATTATTTTATTGGCTGATGTGAAAAACGTCGGGAAAAAAGATGAAGTAAAAGAAGTATCAGATGGATATGCAAGAAATTTCTTATTTAAAAATAAGTTAGCGAAACTAGCAACCCGTGACGATCTCGGAAGATTGAATCATAAATTAAAAATCCAAGGCGATGAATTAAAAGTTGAAATTGGTAAAACCGAACAATTAAAACAAAAAATCGAAACACTAGAACTAAACTTTAAATTAAAAGAGATGAATGGAAAAGTAATCGGTAGTGTTTCACTTGTTCAAATTGAGGAACGTTTAAAAAAAGAATTTGATGTGATTGTTGATAAGAGAAAATTCTCAGTTCACGATCCGTTACGCGAACTAGGATTACATTACATTCAAATTAAATTGGGACACGGTGTTGAAGCGCGTCTTAAAATTATGGTGGAAGGAATCAAATAATGAATGATATTTTAGAAAATGGTGTCACAGATTCACACGATCTTGTCACTTATGAAAAAACAATTCTCGCAATTGCTTTGAGTTCAAAAAATGCCGTTGTTGATATTGTAACCAAACTGGAAGCAATTGATTTTTCAATCCGTCCGCACGTTTTACTGTTTGAAGCAATTATTAATTTAGTTCAAGAACAAACTAAACTACCAATTTCGGTCGCAACACTAACTGAAAAATTAAAAGAGTTCGGAACACTGGAAGAAGTTGGTGGTGTTGGATATATTAACGAAGTTTTAGTTTACTATTTCAACGATCTAATGGTTGACCAATACATTGACATCATTTTTGCCAACTCGTTATCAAGAAGATTAACAAGAGCGTTAAACGAAATTAATTTACTAAAAGCGAACAGCTCAAACAATGTACAAGACCTAGTGTTAAAAGCACAAGAAAAAATCTTAAGTATCAAAACAGATATTGATCTTAATGATGCTGAAGAATTAAAAGAAATCGTGGAACGTGTTGTTAAAAACACGTTGGCATTAAAAGATAATGACGTTGAGTTAACTGGTGTCACAACTGGATTTAATGAAATTGATAATCTAACAAGTGGATGACAAAAAGGGGACTTCGTAATTTTAGCGGCTCGTCCCTCAATGGGGAAAACGGCGCTAGCTTTAAATCTTGCAATCAATGCTGCGATGGCTGGAAAAAGCGTGGGAATCTTTTCACTCGAAATGCCAAAAGAACAATTGGCACAAAGAATCTTGTCATCAAGTTCCTTAATTGATTCGAAAAAAATTAGAACTGGTCAAGGAATTACGCCAGACGAACAAACGCGTTTAGTTTCAATGACCGACATCTTAGGAGAATACAAAATTACAATCGACGATACTCCGGGATTGGATATTTTACAACTGCAATCAAAAATCAGAAAAATGAAACGTGACAGCGACATTGAAATTTGTTTTATTGACTACCTTCAATTGCTATCGGGAACACCAAATAAAAATGAAACCAGACAAAATGAGGTTTCAACTATCTCGCGTTACATTAAAAAAATTGCGCGAGAAATTGGAATTCCAATTGTTTGTCTCTCACAACTTTCGCGTTCTGTCGAAAGCCGTGAAGACAAAAAACCATTAATGTCGGATCTACGTGATTCGGGAGCGATCGAACAAGACGCAGATATTATTATGTTCTTGTATCGTGAAGAATATTATTCAAAAAAAATTGAAGATGCCAACAAGGCGGAATTAATCTTTTCAAAACACCGTAATGGATCAACTGGAATTGTCAAACTAAACTTTGACGGAGAGTACGGGCGATTTAGTGATGAAAATCACATGGATTAATGTTAAGATAAAAAGAAAGGTGAACAACACATGAAAAAACTACTTTCAATTTTAGGGTCATTCGGAATTATCGCATCTAGTGCTTCAAGTCTAGTTTCGTGTTCTGTACCGACACAAAGTTTAAAAACAAAAATAATGGGCAAAGATGCAACAGATGATGTAATCAACAATTTCAGATTACCATCAATGGCGGGTGATTCTGATAATCCGTTGAACTCAATCGGAATGGGATTGTTAAATGTTCTTGCCGCTGGCGGAGATAAAGTTGAAGATGCATCTGATAAAGCAATGTTAGGTGATGCTGAAAAACTTTCAATCAATAATAATTTATACAACGACGATCAAAAAATTTACACTGGAGATTGAAATGCGTTTAAAGAAGCTTATGTTTCTTCTGGTAACTCACGCTTTACATCTGTTGATTATGAAAAGGTAGCAATGGATGGTGACTCGGCAGAGGATAATCTTTACGGTCAACAATTAGGAATCGTGAAGGATGCTACAGAACCATCACTAACACTAACATCGGATGTTAAAAACTTAACCACTTTAATTAGTAATGCCGGTGAAGGTGAATTAAAAACTAATATTGAAAAATTTAAAGGTAAACATTTACCTTATGGTAGTTATTTAGGAAAACCAACAGAAAAACCAACATTCACCGTCAAAGGTTATACTGATGATGAAGCAAACAAGTTTAAAGCATTAGCAATATCAGAAAAAGATTACAAAGAAAAGGGTTTAACTATTAATGCCAGATTAAATCTAGATGACGAAACTGTGATCGAATATGCCAACACATCACAAGAAATCTACCAACCAGTTGATGGTCTAGAAGTTAAATTTGAATTCCAAACTGAAAAAGGTAAATCATTTACCCTTGATGTAACAGGAATTACTTGTTACTTAATGTATGGTTTGGGAATTATGACAGATGGATTTACTGCAAGCGATAGTATGAAAGCCTTCTTAGTTGTTTTACCAAGTGCTTATACATTTACACATGACGTTGCTAATCCAACAACTAACGTGTTTGAAAGCTTAGTTACAAATCAAGAAAAATTGAAAATTGATATTACAGAAAATAAATAATCGAAGAAACCCAATTATGGGTTTCTTTTTTGATAAAATAAGAAAAGGACGGTGAGGACATGCTGAATTATTTTGTAAAGTTCGAAAACAATATTTATAAAGTTGTGGACGGAAACACTAACAGAACAGTTGCAACTTTTATTAATGAAGTTGACGCTCACATTTTTTTAAGGAATATGATAACTTCTGCGCTTGGAGGCGCAATTGTTCCCAACCCACAAAGTGGTCAGCAAATGTATCCACCATACAACAATCAAGCAATGCAACAGCCAATGCAAAATTTTAATCAAAACCAAAACTCAGTTATTAATAATAATTTTGATGACTCATCAATTCAATTAGATGGATCAAACTTTATGCAGGACAAATTAGGGACATTAATTAAACTACCACCCGAAGTTTATGCTGGAAGTTTTGACGATTCGTCATTAGGAGAAACAAGCGGATATCAAATCAAGGATATTGAAGAGATTGAGTTCTTAGAAAATAACGGTAAAAACATCGGAAAAAAGTATTAGACAGCACTTATTACGATAAGGTAGCACAACGAAAAAAACGTGAAGACGAAGAAATGGAACGTAGTATTCGAAATCAATTTACATTTAAAGAAGATGATAAGTATTTTGATATGTCAGATCCATCATTGGGTGCTGTCTATAACGAACGTGATTATGCCAAAAACCTAGATAACGATTCACAAAATGCTTACAATAGTTATCAAAATCCACAGCAACAAACAAACAACAATAATGAGGTTGTTCATAATAAAGCCAACGTGCAAGTTACCAACCACTTTGAAGATGACATTCCGGAGATTGAAGAGATTCAGGATTTTGAAAGCGCCATGCCAAGTGAAGTTGCGACACCCAGCAATTCAAATCCAACCGATTCTTATGCTGCTAACCTCGTCAATAGTAATATTGAAGTTAAAAAAAATGAAGACATCATTGACTTGGGACCATTAGCAGAGCAAGATGATATTTTTTCAACGCCACGTCGTGATGCTGAAATGGAAGATGACTTCCAAATTTTTGGTGAATACAAAAATAAAAAAGAAGAACGCAAAGCGTTTAAACGAGAATTAAAAAAAGTTAAACGAGGACGTTAGGTGATGAACGGAATTCTTAATAGTTGATTGGATTTCTTAACACAACTTAATTTGCGTGAAACGGTCGAAACATTGCTAGACCAAGTTTACCGTGAAGAAAATGTTTTGCCACCGCGAGCTGAAGTTTTAAGTTTGTTCAAATTAATTAATCCGCAAGATGTCCGAGTGGTCATCATTGGACAAGATCCCTATCACACACCAGGAGTCGCAAACGGAATTGCGTTCGCGACTAAAAATAGTAAAACACCACCAAGCTTAAAAAATATTTTTAAAGAACTACAAAATGATCTTGGGATTGTGCGAACTGATAATGATTTATCTGATTGAGTACGTCAAGGAGTTTTACTAATTAATTCAGTTTTTACTGTCAGAGCAGGCGAACCAAATTCGCACCAACATGTTGGATGACAAGCAATCGTCCAAAAAATTTTAAGCGGGCTAAACAAAATGAATAGTGAAATTATTTATTGTTTATGGGGAAACAACGCTAAATACTTATATAATAATTTAGAAGTAAGAAATAGAAATTGTATAATCTCAGCCCATCCTTCGCCGTTTAGTTACGCAAGAGGATTTGCCGGAAGTACGCCATTTAGTAAAATTAACAAGCTGTTAAGAATGATAGGTGGTCAAGAGATTAAATGATAGTGGGGTATTAGTATGATTCAACAGATGAGTAAATGATTGTTGCAAGGAAATAATTTAGCTTTCGCCACAATCGGATTTGTTTTCGGGGTAATGTTTTTATACATTATTTACAATACAATGTCGTTTTACATTCTTCGTGAAAAATATCATGGGATTCGTTTTACCACAAAGAACATCGCCTACATTACAATGTTTACTGCCATTTCTGTTTCAATCACAATTGTTATTTCTTTAACAATTCCCATTACAGTTTTCCCTCCCATTCGGGTAGCCTTCGAAGGGATCATGGTTAAAATTACCGGATTTATTTTCGGACCAATCGTTGGAATTGTTGTTGGGTTAATTACCGAATTACTTGTTACCATTTTTGTGCCGTCGTTTATTCACCCGGCATATGTTTTAGTGACCATCGCCTATGGATTTGTTTCGGGAGTTGGAGCATCATTCCTTCGTGCCGGAAAAGGAAAAGAATGAATTATCGTTATTTTAATTCATCTCTTCGTAATTCTTTTTGGATCGTTCATGTATGTCATTATCGATGCATACGATGCAAACATTAAAGTTTTAGGATTCGAAGTGTCGCCAAAAGTTTACCAATTCTTATTTGTGGGAATCTTGGCATCAATCTTAGTGATGGTATGGTTGATTATTATCATCGTGAAAGCTCGCGAGTATTACCGCATTAAAGCGGAATTAAAAAATCTGGAACGTCGCAATGAAATTGTTGATTACGAAGCAGAGAAAGCAAAAATTGTTAAAGAAAATAAAAAACATGTTTTACGTTTCTTGCTACCAATTATTTTATTTGCCACTGCCTCAGAATTTATTGTCACTACTTTAATTTCTGCTTGAGGGGATGCTGAATTCCTGGGAATTAAATCAGACGGAGGATACTCAGCAATGATGATCGGACGTTTAGTGCAAGCTCCAATTAAAATTTTATTCAACTCATTTGTATTATTCTTTACTTATACAGCTGTTCGTCCATTAATTAAACGAGATAGATAGAGGTGTTGAAAATGAAATTGTTTGATAGTTTATCAAAAGAGAAAATCGAACTACCGAAATCAAATGTAAAAATTTATTCATGTGGACCGACTGTTTACGATTTGATTCACATTGGAAATACCCGTCCGATTTTTATCGGTGATGTGATTGTGCGTGCGCTTACCGCAGCAAAAACTAACATTAATTTTTTAATGAACATTACTGACATCGATGACAAAATTATTAACAGAGCAATCGAACATAAAACATCAGACATTGATTTGGCAAAAAAATACACCAAAAAATTCTTGAGTGATTTGAACGATTTGCAAGTTGTGATGCCAAATAAAATTATTCCGATCTCAAGTCGGATTGATACCATTATTGATTTTATTGATGACCTGGTTAAAAATGAGTCAGCTTATTTTTCTGAAGGAAGTGTTTATTTTGAAATTGAAAAATTCAAAGATGAGTATGGAAAAATCTCACACCAAAAACTAGACGAGTTAATCGATGGTGTCCGAATTGAAAATGATCAAAATAAAAAAAGTCCTCTTGATTTTGCTTTGTGAAAAGCAACAAGTGTTGGAAGAAAATTTTTAACAAAATGATCGAGCGGTCGTCCGGGATGACACACAGAGTGTGTTGCTTTAATTGACGAATACTTTGGTGACACCATTGATATTCATATTGGAGGAACCGATTTACGTTTTCCTCATCATGAAAACGAAAGAATTCAATTCATGGCACGCAATCAAAAAAAACTGTCAAGAATTTGATTTCATGTTGGTCACGTTTTATTTGACGGACAAAAAATGTCAAAGTCAGTTGGGAACATAATTACGATTGACGATTTCTTAGCAGAAAATAATGTTAACGATTTACGTTACGTGATGTTGGTCAATAAATATTCACAACAAACAAATTTAACTTACGATTTAATTGCGCAAGCAAAAAAATGAAACGAACGAAACGAAAGTTTATTCCGTAAAATTAATTGAATGCTTGCCATTGATGAATTGTCGATGACTAACGATAATCCAATTGATGATGATTTTAATATAATTGATTTTCGCAAAGAAGCAATGGAAGCTTTAAACGACGACTTGAATACTGCGAAAGCAATTTCGGTTGTTGATGCTGCCATCAAATATTTGAACAACAAAATCAAAAATGGTTTTGTTGACGAATCGTTCAACATGTTAAATGAAGTGTTAGCAATTTTAGGATTTGATTATGAAATTAAAAATTTAGCAGCTGACGAAATTCACGAAATTAAAAAATGACAAAAATTAGTTCAAACCAAAAAATTTGAAGAAGCAGATGCGCTTCGTAAAAAACTATTGAAGAAAAAAATTATTTAAATGTAAAGGGTGTTATAAATGGAGTCAAAATATCTTGTTTATGGTAAGAAAGTCGTTCAGCACGTTCTCGAAACCAAACCAAATTTAATTATTGAAATTTGGATTGAGGCTGGAGAGGAACGGGTGTGAGAATTTAGCATACCAGAGAATATTAAGGTCGTTAAAAAAAATATAAGTGAAATAGATAGAGTAGCAGATGGAAATCATCAAGGGTTCGTTGCTTTTATGAAAGAATATAACTACGTTCCTTTTGCTGAGATTGTGGATGAAGATAAAATATTGATTTTAGATCGAATTCAAGATCCCCATAATTTTGGAGCTATTATCAGAAGTGCAGCTTTATTTGGGTACAAAAATATTTTACTGTTAGACCACAATCAATGTCCCGTGACTCCAGCCGTCGTAAAAACTTCTGCCGGAACGCTTTACGATGTCCAAATTGTACGTGTTTCAAATTTGTCAAATGCCATTAAAGCACTGCAAGAAAATAACCACTGAATCTATTCAACTTTTTTAAGTGAAGATTCACAAGAACTAAATTCAATCGAATTTACCAAAAGAAATGCAATTATAATCGGAAATGAAGGCGAAGGAATTTCGCAAAAAATTGCGAAGCAATCCGATTTTAGAATTAAAATTAAAACCAATGACGCGATTGATTCATTAAATGCGTCGGTCGCCACAGGAGTTATTTTATTTTTTGCCACTCTAAATCAATAGAGGAGGAAAAGGTATGGCTTCTAATGATAGTGCCTTTATGAAAGAAATAATTAGAACAACTATTAAAGATAACAAAATGAAAATAACACAAGATAATCTTGACGGTTTAGTCGTCACAGTTTCAGCATTCGTTCGGCAAATTGTGCAAACCAACACATTCAACAGTATTGGTGCTGAAGATTTGATGACACCAATTTGAATTGGAGTGAACGAAGGTTGCAAGGAAATCAAAAAGCATCATATTCCAATTGACAGTGGATTCATCTTCACCTGCGTCAAAAATAAAATTTTAGATGTTGTACGAAGAATGGGAACCGCAGCTAATCGGACTCTCAGTTACGCAGTGCGTAATCGTACGTACTGCGCGGTTCTAAAACCAGAGGGTGATCCGGAAGACACTTTTGATTATCAAACAACTAAAACGCTTTCACAACGCGAAGAAGAAATGTGTCAATGAAAAATTGTTCGTCTTTGCATGGATGAACAATGACAACAAATTAGAAGTGAACGTGATCGTCAAATTGTTGCCGCTTGATATGAAGGAGATAGTTATGCCGATATTGTTGAGAAGTTGCATATATCGTCTCGCAATGTTGCGCGGGTGCTTCAAACGTTCAAGGAAGGAACCAAAAGGAGAATCTTGGATTTTTACACTTCTATCGAAAAGCGTAAAAAAAATTAATTTTTAATAATAAGTTAATTTATAGTTTATAATTGACTTAGATAAGAATAACCGCAAGGTTATTTTTTATTTGGTCGAAAGGAGAGATTGAAATGCCAACAGCTTCTAAAAAAATTATCTTAGTGTGCGAAGAGTGTTTGAATCGTAATTATTCTTTTCAAAAGAGTACCCTTTCGCAGCGTAACAGACTTGAACTAAAGAAATTTTGTTCTTTTTGTAACAAACACACTATCCATAAAGAATCGAGGTAATGATTGTGAAAGAAAAAGATCCTAACAAAAAAGCTACACAAGATGACAGTGTTTTAAAAGGCAAACCAAAATTATCAAAAGCCGAAAAAGCGAAAGCGAAATTTGACAAAATTGAAGCGAAACGCGAGAAAAAAGAAAAACAAAAAGAAATCTATAAAGATTTAAAAGATGGATATAAAGAGTTTGAATCGAAAGACAGTCGAACTAAAAGAGCAAAAGCAGCACGAGTTAAAAAAATCAAAGATAAAATTGATTACAAAATGGCGCTGCGCGAATTTCCAATTCGCTTAATTAAAGAAGTTCAAAAAGTTAGATGACCAAAACAAAAAGATCTGGGATCAAAATTGGCGTGAGTGATTGGGTTTATGCTCTCACTTGCCATCCTCTTCTACTTTGTAGACTGAGGAATCCAAGCCTTGTTTGGTGTCGCAAAAATTATTTAATGGAGGAAACTATGTCAGAATTAGAATTATTAAACGAGTTAGAAAACTTTAAAGGTCAATGATTTGTCATTAACTGTAACAGTGGACATGAAGAAAAAATTCGCGAGGATTTAATCGAAAAAATGAACACCGGAATTTTATCGCAATACATTTTTGATATTCGAATTTCAAAAGCACCAATTGCTGGTAAAAATGGAAAAGTAATGGACCGTAATAAATTTCCCGGATACATTTTCATTAACATGATTATCACTGACGAAACTTGATTTACAATTCGAAACACACCAGGTGTCACTGGATTTATTGGTTCATCAGGAAAAGGGGCAAAACCTTTACCATTAACAACTGATGAAGTTATGAAAATGTTAATGATTGGTGAAACAAAAGAAGAAAAAGTGACACCAGGTCAAACACCAAAAAAAGAAAAAAATCTTTTCAAGGCTGAGTTTGCAGAAAAAGACTTCGTGATTATTACCAACGGGGTCTTTGAAGGAAAAGAAGGTCAAGTGATGAAAATGGATTACGAGAAAGGGATTGCGATTATTAATATCGAACTCTTTGGTCGTTATACACCATCAGAAGTTAACTTTGACGATGCCAAAAAATTAAATTATTAATAAGGAGAATAGAATGCAAAAAATCCAAATCAAATTAAAAGATGGTAGAGTAATGAATGCTGAACTTTATCCAGAACTTGCTCCGATTTCGGTGCAAAACTTTATTAATTTAATAAATGAAAACTATTTTGCGGGACTAATTTTTCACCGTGTTATTCCTAATTTCATGATCCAAGGTGGTGGAATGAAACCGGGATTAGTGGAAAGTGGTAAAGCAAAAGAAATTAAAGGGGAATTCTCATCAAACGGATGAAAAGAAAACCTGAAATTATCACATGGTCCGGGTGTTTTATCAATGGCGCGTACGCAAGTGCCAGACTCTGCATCAAGCCAATTCTTTATTGTAACGGGAGATGCTAAATTCCTTGACGGGCAATATGCGGCATTTGGAAAATTGAGTGACGACGCTAGTTTAAAAGTGGCGATGGATCTTCAAAATGTCCCAACTCATTCAGTGGGATTTCACGATGATGTTCCAGTGCAAGATATTGTGATTGAAACAATTCAATTAGTCTAATTGTAAAACACCTGCGCGGTGTTTTTTATTTTTCCTCACACGAGAATCCAAAAACTGTGTTATGATTATTTATGGCCGATTTTTATTGTGGAAGATTTTAATTAATCGCTTGGACCACAACGAAACATTCAATAGAGGAGGTGTTATCGTGGCAAAAAAAATCACACGTATTGCAAAATTAGAATTTATGGCTATGCAAGCTAAACCAGGTGCAGAATTAGCTTCACTTGGTATTAATATGCCTCAATTCACACAACAATTTAATGACGCCACTAAAGACAGAGCAGGTGAAGTAGTTCCTGTTGTTATTACAGCTTATGATGATAAATCATTTGATTTCGAATTAAAAACTACTCCCGCAGCATTTTTACTAAAAAAAGCAGCGGGCATCCAAAAAGGAGCACATAAATCAGGGACCGAAGTTGTCGCAACTATTTCTGCGGATAAAATCAAAGAAATTGCTGAGTACAAAATGGCTGATTTAAATGCAACAACAATTGAAGCAGCAATGAGAATTATCGAAGGTACCGCAAGAAACATGGGTATCAAAGTAGAAGGAATGCCTGAGGTTAAATAGTTATGGCTAAAATTTCAAAAAAATTAAAAGTCGCATACGGTAAAGTTGATCACAATCAAACTTACGTAATTGCGGAAGCTGTTAAACTTGCAAAAGATACCTCAGTTGCTAAATTCGACGCAACAATCGATGTTGCCTTCAATCTAAACGTTGACCCTCGTCATGCGGATCAACAAATTCGTGGAGCAGTTGTGCTTCCTGCCGGAACCGGTAAAACACAAAAAGTATTAGTTTTAACTAAAACAAAAGCAGCTGACGCTGAAGCAGCGGGAGCTGACTATGTTGGAGCCGTTGAATTAATTCAAAAAATTCAAAAAGAAAACTGATTTGATTTTGATGTTATTATTGCCACACCAGAAATGATGGCAGAACTAGGAAAAATTGGGAAAATCTTAGGTCCGAAAGGATTAATGCCGAACCCAAAAACTGGAACTGTTACTATGGATGTTAAAAAAGCAATTGATGACGTTAAAAAAGGGAAAGTTGAATATCGTACTGATAAAGAAGGAAATGTTCACTCAGTGATTGGGAAAGCATCTTTCAAACCAGAAGATTTGATTGCCAACTACAACACTTTATTAGATGTAATCAAAAAAGCAAAACCACAATCAGTTAAAGGAACTTATATTAAAAACATTTCAATTTCAGCCACAATGGGGCCGGGAATTAAAATTACAATTGAAAACTAATCTTTCAAAAATTCGCAAAAGCGGATTTTTTTTATCCCAAAAACGATATAATACTCGTGTCAAAGGAGTGTTAGTTATGAAATGGTGATTTTCAGATTATGATGGAACAATTAATGTAAATCATAACGATATTATTGAACAACAGGATTTAGAATTTATCAACGAATGAATTGATGACGGCAATAAATTGGTGATTGCGACGGGGCGAATGAACCATGAAATTTTGGGAGTCTTAAAACAAAATGCCATCCCATTTGATTATTTAGTGATGAACAACGGGGCTTGCGTGTATGACAAAAGTAATAACTTAATTAGTCATTTAACCATCCCAATGGCAGCACGCAAAGAAATTGTTGCGATCTTAACGGAATGAAAAGAGCGCTTCGCTATGTCTTATTGTATTGAAAATACAAGAACGGATCTGACAAGTGTTTATACGAAAGAAATTGAGGAGAGCGAGTTTTTAAGACAATATGCTCCACATCACAATAATTTTGAAGCCGGAATTAAAGACATTGAAACCAACAAGGATTTAAACATTATTTATTTCTATGTTAATAAAGGTGATATCGAAGAGATTAAAAATCGCTTCCACGCTATTCCTGGTTTAAAAGCGGTGCGAACAGTGGCAAATGTCATTGAAGTGATGAACGCCGATGTTTCAAAAGCACATGGAATCAAAATTATTGAGGACATGCATAACTTAGATAATGCAAATATTTTCACAAGCGGTGATGGCGAAAATGACATCGAAATGTTGGCGCACACCAAACATTCATTCGCGATGGACACCGCAGATGATGTGGTGAAAAAAACTGCTAGTCACGTGATCGCACGCGTGCGAGACATTAAAAAATATTTGTAAGCAAAAAGTCTTGTTGCTAATTTAGAAAATATGTTATTATATATGTGCTATTCGTATCGAAGAAAGTAACTGGGTTCGCCCTTAATTTGTTACCGAGGAATGAAACACTTATTATGCGATTAATTTTGATTTAATCAATATATGTTTTACGAGCCTCGGAAAATAATTATTTTCTGAGGTTTTTTAATGAGAGGAGGCAAAATATGGCAGATGTTAGAAAAGCGCACGCTTTAAAAGGCGAAATTATTAACGAAATTGCTTCGAAAATTAAAGAAGCAAACGGAACAGTGATTGCTGAATACACAGGATTATCTGTTGCTGACGTAACTGAATTAAGAAATATGGCGCGTGAAAGAAACGTTTTTGTAAAAGTTTACAAAGACTCACTTGTGACACGTGCACTTGATTCACTAAAAATCGAAGGATTAGCACCTTACTTAACAAAACAAAATATCTATTTATTTTCAGAAGATGCTATCGCTGCTGCTAAATTAGTAGCGGATTTTGCAAAAAAACACGAAGAACTAGTATTGAAAGCTGGGATCTATGAAGGAACTGTTATGGATACTGCTGCAATTAACGAAATTGCATCACTTCCATCAAAAGACGAACTATACAGTATGTTCGCATCTTCATTGATTTACCCATTGCGTCAATTTATGTTATTAACAAAAGAAATCGCAAAAACAAAACCGGAATAATGAAATAATTGGTACCAATAGCGCCAATAATTAAAAAAGAAATTTACAGAAAAAGGAGAAATACATTATGGCAATTACAAAAGACGATATTATTAAAGCATTAGAAGAAATGAAATTAGCAGAATTAAACGATTTAGTTAAATCAATCGAAGATCACTTCGGAGTTGTAGCGGCTGCCGCAGTTGCTGCACCTGCTGCTGGAGCTGCTGCTGCAGCACCAACAGAAGTTAACGTGATGTTAACAAGCGCTGGTGGAAACAAAGTTCAAGTAATCAAAATCGTAAAAGAAATTACAGGATTGGGATTAATGGATGCTAAAAAATTAGTTGACGGAACTTTACCAGTTGCAATTAAAGAAAACGTAAAAACTGAAGAAGCAGAAGAAATGAAAAAATCATTGATGGACGCTGGAGCTTCAGTTGACTTGAAATAATTTCATAAACTAAATAGCGAAACGAACACACATATTAATGTGTGTTTTTTTAATTTGCAAGAAGTTTACTTAACATCAAGGAGCAAAAGCAACAAATTATTTGATATTATAATTTATGAAAGTAATAGGCATTAGATAAATCAAGAAAGAGGTATAAAGGAATGACAAAATTTTTCGTTAAACGAATTGTCCGCAACTGAGTGGGTTGAACAATTTGTGGTATTTGCGTTTTAGCATTACTTATTGAGATCCCCATTTTCTTTGGGGATGATAGGTTGTTAGAAAGCGCAAACATGTTTGTTGCCCCTTTTGTCACATTAATGTGTTTTAGTTTTTTCTATACGTTAGTATTCACAATCAATTTCTTTAGTGAAGATATTGAAAAAGGGATTGTTAGTTTAGAATTGCAAAACGGAAAATCAAAATTCAAAACTTACTTTACAAGGGTTGCTTTTTCATCGGGTGCAAACGTTATCATGATTATTGGTCTTTGACTCGTTGTTGTTGGATTGTTTGCTTGTTTTAAAATGACGCGCGTTTATGCACTTGACGGTTTTGCCGCTTCAATTGGAACTTTAATTTTACTATCTATTTTTCTTAATGTTGTAACAACGGTTACAACATTAATTGTTAAATCATATATAAGTTCGATTGTTGTTTTAATCTTATTTTTTATTGTCATGATTGCTCCGGTCTTTTCACAAATGGGAATGGCTTCGTTAGGGTCAAACATTGATACCAACAATACGGTTAATTCAATGAAATATTTTAAAGATTTTCAAGATGACAAAGTAGCACAAGCTATCTTGAACTATACTAAGGATGAAAAATTTGCAGCAGACTTTAAAAAACACGGTCAGTCAGACAACGATATTGATGAATTTAAATTTGCTGATAATTATTTTTATTACTTTAACGAAGATCCAAATTACAACTATAACAGAACGTATCCGGAAAACAAGATTTTGCTTAATGATATCGTCGGTGGAATGTCAGCTGTTAGATTTTTAGAATACACAACATTTCAAAAAGCATTTGTACCAATTGCAGAGCAAAAGATAGAGAACTTTAATCCTGGTAATAATTTTGATATGGAAGAAGTTTGAAATTATCAAGATCTGAGTGACTTAATTGCCAGCTTCTCGAATGAAGATTTAAAAAGTAGTTTCCTGCCAGCTATTTCGGATCCTTTATCGGGAGATGAATTGAAAGCATTTTTATTAAAATGCGTTGATTTTTATAAAGATACATTCCAACATCCCGTTCAACCATTGTTTGGTGTTCGAATTGGTGACTTAGAATCGGAGAAAAACGAAATTTACAGACATTGTGACGAATGAGAAATAAACGGCAAAAAAGGAATGTCAACCTATGTCGCAGGAATGTTATATAGTGTCGATAAGTGTTTTAAATATCTATTCACAGGAAAAGTTGATTTTCAAGAACCTTCATTTAGTTATATGCATACATATACAAATGGTATTGCAGGCCCACATAGCATCGCTGTTGCAAACCCTTTTACATGATTAACAGACTTTGAATATGGAGCAGCTAGAAATAGTAACTACTACTGAATTGTCCAAGACACATTTGGAACTGTGTATTCAAAACAATATCTTGTTGATTCTGTTGCTGATGACGAAGAAACAAATGGCATTACGGCATTAAAATACCGTGTCCGCAATTTACAATATAACACTTCTTATTGAGGTGAATTAGCAGGATTTGTGGTTGTTGATGTGGTCATCCTATTAATTGCCATGGCACTCTACAACAGAAAGGTGTATAGATAATGATGAAAAAAATGATTGTTAGAAATATATCGAAAGAGTTCAAGGGCGGCTTTGGAATTAAAAAGATTTCTTTTGAAGTTAACGCTGGTGATATTGTTGGATTTATTGGTGATAACGGAATGGGAAAGACAACAACAATTAAATCAATTCTCGGAGAGTTAAAAATCCAATCTGGTGAAGTGATTATTGATGGAGAGAAAATTTCACAATTTGCGCAACGCGTCGCTTTCTTTCCAGACCAACGTTCATTTCCTTCGGGAATCAGAGTTTGTGATTACTTAATGTATTATTTATCGTTAAAAGATATTAAAATTTCACAAAGCAAGATTGATGCTCTTTTTGAGGAATACGGACTAAAAGGTGTCTATAAAAAGAAAATCGCCACACTATCTAGTGGGATGGTTAAAAAAATGTTGTTTATTGCTGTTCTACTAACGGATGCTGACTTAATTATTTTAGATGAACCGACCGCTAACCTTGACGTTGAATCGCGCATTCAAATGTTAGAGATTCTAAAGGAATTTGGGAAACGAGGAAAAGCAATTATTATCACGAGTCATATTATTGATGAATTAAAAGAAATCGTCAATCGTTTGTTGATTATCAGAAATGGGCGAATTGTGTATGATGATCAATTCGACAACAAAGTTGACGATATTGAAGAAATCTACCACAAAGTCTATGAATCGAGTCGTGATTCTTCCAATGTGAAACGAATTCTATCGATTATCGAGTAAGAATTAATTATATATTAGGCAAGTAACTTTACTATGAGAACAAATAGTAAAGTTCTTTTTAATTTAAAAATTATTTTATCACTTTTTTTAAAAAAATGGTAAATTAATTGA
>JALAGN010000065.1 GCA_022712415.1 Spiroplasma sp.
ATTCTGATACAGATCAAACTACACCAAAAGTTACATCACTACGACGAGCAAGTTTTTTTCTTAGCAATTTAAAAATATCACGCGTATGGAAGATTAAGTCGGCTTTCGCTATAAGTTTTAAAGCTGAAATAATTCTTTCATCGAAATCTTTTTTCGTAAAGATATTATCGATAATGTGTAAACGAATATCGTCCGATTGTTGGTGGACCGATAAGAGGTTCACTAATTCCGGATTATCTTTTAGTAAATCAACAATAGCGTTTGATTGTTCCACAAAAGCAGTTGTCTTTTTTTCTTGAATGGCGATATTTTCTAATGCTGTTGCTCAACTATTAATTAACGAATTTTTAACTAACATTATTTATCAATGTTCTCAATGAATTCTTTAATTAATTTTTCGTTTTGTGGTCCTGAAACATTTTGTTCCAAGACTTTTTCTGCAGCAGTGAATGCTAATGAAATAACTTGTTGTTTGATTTGATCTTGTGCTTCTTTTCTCTCTTGATTGATTGCGTTTTTAGCATGTGCTTGGATGTTAGATGCTTCATCGCGAGCAGAAGAAATGATCGAAGTTTTTGAACGATCCGCTTCTAGACGTGCACTTTGTAAAATATCTTGTGATTCTTTTTTAGCATCATTCAAGATTTTTTTAGCATCGTGGCGATCCTTGTTAGCTAATGTTTGTTTGTACGCTGCATCATCCAACAATTCATTGATTTTAGTTCTTCTGTTTTCAACAGTTTTACGAAATGGTTTGTAAACCAATTTTGCTAAAACCAATAAAATAATAATTGTTGAAATAACATGCGCTATGAAGTTCGGTAAATTTGGGAATAAATCCTTGACAACGTCAGGGACCCCGTTAATTGTGCCGCTCTCTTCACTTAACAATTGAATTAAATTCATTTATTTCGACTTTCGTGTTTCTTACGCAACGAAAAGAATAATGATGGCAATAATCAACGCGTAAATAGCACCTGATTCAGCAATCCCTGCTGAAATAATCATGGTTTGAGTTATAGCACCTTTTGCTTCGGGGTTACGCCCAATTGCAAGACAAGCACCAGCACCGGCATTACCTTGACCGATTCCGGCTCCAAGTACACCAATTCCAGCTAGTCCAGCACCAGCAATTTTAATTCCTTGACCTGTTGTCGCATCGGCAGCAAGTAAGTTTGGCATAATCGCCATTAATGCAGTTGCAAGGTGTGCGTATGCATTTGTTAATAATTCGAACATAATTTACATCTCCTTTATTTCTTTAAGCAGCAACAGGTATACTGTGCGCTGCTTTATTTTTTTTCATTGTCGCTTTCGCTTCATGTTTTTTACGTTTTTTAATCATTTTTTTATTTTCTTTTTCGTAATCTTCATCTTCACCCATTGCTTCAGCTCAGTATGACAACGTTAACATCGAGAAGACGACGGCTTGAATTCCACCATCGAATAAATCGAAATATAAGTGTAGTCATGGAAGCAGCAAGGCTGTCATGAAGTTAAATCCACTTCATCAATAAGCAAATTGATAATTACCATCATAAGGGCCAGCTCCAGTAGAAGCTCCCCCTCATTTTGCTTCCATTCCGATTAGGAATCCGTAAAGCAGACCAAGAATAATTGATCCCCCTAACATATTTCCAAACAAACGGAATGAGATTGAAAGTAATGGTACAAACTGTGTAATCAATTCTAATGGATTCATGAATTTTTTAAAGTAAGCAAGTTTTTGATATCTTAATCCAAAATAATATATACCAAAGAAGGTTACCAATCCCATTGTTAATGGAATGGTGTATGATGTTGTCCCTGGTTCAAAACCAAGTAAACTAAAGAATGCGTTCAAGAATATATATAAAATTAAATACATAATGAAGGGTGTTAACTTACGATATTTTGATCCTAATGATGATACAGCTAAATTTTCACAAGAAACGATTAGCATATCAATAAGAACAAGGAAACCACTTAGTTTTTCGCCATCTTTGTAATTTCGAATCTTCGTATTATAAATAATACTGATTGTACAGATCGCGATTGTTGTTAAAACAATGGTCATTAATTGGTTAGTTAAAGCACTTCAATCGCCGTTAATTCAACGTGACATCGCACTCTCTTCTAAAAGGACTCTCATTATTCTCCTCCTTTACTTTTTTTCCTATGCCCTTGTTGTGTGAAATAGCGGTAAAGCGAATGACACACATAGGGAACGATTGCGACAAGGATTCCAAACACACTAAAATAGTGCGGTAAATATATCGCAAAAAGGAACGGAACGAAAATCACTCCTACACGTACTAAAAATAACACTAAATAAAAATAAATGTTTTCGCTTAAAAGTAAAATCTTAACCGAAAACGAGATAATTGGGATAATAAATAAAAAGGCCATCAGCCCAATTGTATATCCAGTTAGTCATGACCAATGAATTATGTTTGTTGCAACCAACGAACCTAATATAATATAGCCTGACAAGATTATTGTTGATAGTATCAAAAGCGTTAATCAATTAATTTTAAGGCTTTTCTTCATCACTATCACCCGATTGATTTTGTTCCACCAAATAATTATACTCCGATTATTTTCAAAGGGCAAAAAAATAAAAAAAGGGTGGGGGATTTGAACCTACCCATCATGTGCAGATTGGGGGTTTTTATTCTCCCCCTCGCCTTGGACTCGCAATCAATTTTCGATAATTTCCCCCTTTTATTTCTTGCTTGAAATGTCAAATACTTAATTAAGAACCTTACTCCAACTCTAAATTTGTTTTTTATACTGACGTATAGTTGCGCTAATTATAGTTGGTTTTTGCCATAAAAAAATTCTACACCTTATGAGTGTGAATATAATCCTCTATGTATAGAGTAAGAATAAAAAA
>JALAGN010000066.1 GCA_022712415.1 Spiroplasma sp.
AAACAGTGTTTAATTATTGGTGATGCTGATCATCCCGAAGCGGACTTCAAAGAAAAATTGGCGGACGTTTATGAATCATGAAAATATCAAGATTTACTAGATTACGAGTTTTCTTTAACCGATTATGAAGGTATGGTCGACAAACTTTACAGTTTAAACTATAGTTCTGAAAGAAGTTATACATTCTTAAATAATTATCAAGTTAACTTTGAAACAGAAGTTGATGCAAAAGATGAAACTATTGGTGATTTTATCATCACAGTTAATGCTCGCTCAGATCGCTTCTTGTTTTTAAAAGATACGGGAGAAGAACAATATGACAAAATTGTGATTCCGTTCACAATCGATAGCAATTAACAGTAACTAAAAACAAGTTACTGTTTTTTAATTACGAATATTAATACAAAATGTCTCACATTTTGATATAATTTTTAGGTTATCACTTAAAGGGAGAAATAAAATGGAACAAAAAATAATTAATATAGCAGTTATTGCTCACGTTGATGCTGGTAAATCAACATTGGTTGATGCATTCTTGTCACAATCTGGAATCTTTCGTGAAAATGAAAAAGTTCAAGAACAAGTAATGGATAGTAACGACCAAGAACGTGAACGTGGAATCACAATTTATTCAAAAAACTGTGCCATCAACTATAAAGATTACAAAATTAATATTGTCGACACACCCGGCCATGCCGATTTTTCAAGTGAAGTTGAACGAATCATGAAAACTGTTGATACTGTTATTTTATTAGTGGACTCATCAGAAGGACCGATGCCCCAAACTCGTTTTGTGCTTTCAAAAGCACTTGAGTTAGGACTAAAACCAATTTTATTAATCAATAAAATTGATAAAAAAGACCAAAGAGCGCTTGAAGTTGTTGATGAAGTTTTAGAATTATTTATGGAACTTGATGCAACAGAAGAACAAATGGAATTCACAACATTATTTGGAATTGCTAAAAACGGAATTGCGCAATACACTTTAGAAGAAGAAGGAAAAGATTTATCACCTTTATTTGAAACTATTGTTAAATTAACTGGTCACTATGATATTGATAAAGCAGCAACAACACCACAAATTCAAATCTCGAGTTTAGCATATGACCCATTTGTAGGTCGTTTGGGAATTGGAAGAATCTTTGAAGGAACCATTAAAGAGGGGCAACAAGTTTCAATCTCAAAAAATGATGGATCAGTTTCTAAAGGAAAAATTTCAAACCTTTATGTCTATGAAGGATTGAAACGTGTGCAAGTTAAAGAAGCACAAGCTGGTGACATTGTTGTTTTAGCTGGAATGAGTGAAGTTACTATTGGGGATACTATTTGTGACCCAACTGATATCAAACCACTACCACCAATTATTGTAGAAGAACCAACAATGAGCATGAACTTTTTAGTTAACACTTCTCCTTTTGCTGGGAAAGTTGGTAAGTTTGTTACAACCAGAAACATTAAAGAACGTTTAGAAAAAGAATTAGAAGTTAACGTTGGACTTCGTGTTGAAGCGTTGACTGATTCAAGTGCTGATGGATTTAAAGTTTATGGTCGTGGTGAATTACACTTATCTGTTTTAATTGAAACAATGCGTCGTGAAGGATTTGAATTAGGAATCTCACGTCCTGAAGTTGTGTTCCACACTGATGAACACGGAAAAAAATTAGAACCAATGGAAAAAGTGATTGTTGATGTTCCAACTGAATACAGTGGAACTGCAATTAACAAACTGAACTTAAGAAAAGGTCGTATGATCGATATGGATTCCAATGGAATTCGTGACCGTGTGACTTACATTGTTCCGACCAGAGGATTAATTGGTTTTAAAACTGAATTTACAAACGACTCACATGGTGAAGGAATTTTAGTTAAATCAGGAATTGGTTATGAAGAATATAAAGGAGCAATTGAACACCGTAAAAACGGAGCGCTTGTTTCAATGGCCAACGGGACTACATTACCTTATGCTTTAAACAATCTAGAAGACCGTGGAATTTTATTCGTCGGGCCACAAGTTGATGTTTACGAAGGAATGATTATTGGATTACATGCCAAAGAAAACGATTTAAATGTTAACCCCACAACTGGGAAAAAATTAACCAACACTCGTGCTTCAGGTTCTGACGATTCGGTTAAATTAACACCACCAGTCATTTATACTTTAGAAGAATCATTAGAATTTATTGAATGAGATGAATTGGTTGAAGTTACACCAACTGATATTCGTTTAAGAAAAAAATGATTAACAATTAATGAACGTAAACAACATCGTTCAGCCCAATAAAATTAATTTTAAAATGAGAAGCACAAGTGATTGTGCTTTTTTCTTTGGAAAATCTTGTTTTGCTAATTCGGCCAATTTTATTTATTTTTTCTTGATTTTGTTATATTTACGATATGAAAAAAGGAAGCACTTTATTATTGTGTACACTGGTAGCATGCAACATGGGGGTCGGAATCGCCATGGCTTGGAAAGGAAATGAAGTTACAGATGTATATCAAAAAAGTATTAGTGAGAAAAAATATCATCAGGATGTCGGACCATCTGAAGAATATATGTGAGGCGGATTGTCGTTACAATATTTCTTATTTATTAATTCATCAGCTTATGATGATGCAAGATCGCCCATCTATCAAATTGCCAAAGTCTTTTTAGACAATGGGGACGAATTAAAAACGTTACTTGATTTAAAAGAAGCACCCCAACAAAAGAATGAACTTTACTTTTTTATGTCGGCTGTTTGTAATTTGATTGGTCTTTCAAAATACGGCATGTCATCATATCAAGAATTTTTCGCGGAGTGTTTTGCAAAATGACAAACGATGCCAGAACGCGCGCGGAATAAATCGTGAGAACTATTAAACTTTTACTTCTTACATTGTTATCCGTTTGTGAAAAATAAATACTCTGGCATTTTGACGGGTGAAAAAGACGAAGAGATGTTTGATTACTTTGAAAAACATCGTGTTCCAAAACAACTAATTTACAATTTGGATATCGACCACCGTGCCAGCAATGCTTTAACGTATCAAGATCTGTATTATACAGAAGGCGACTTAGGGTACCACTTTAAAAAAGATATCGACGGAATTAAAAATAAAAACTCAATTACCAATTACGAATTAGTCTCTTACATTGCTGCACTTAATTATTGAGTGAACGCAGGGGCGTTAAGTCCGATCGAAGGTAAGAAAAAACAAGCTGACTTTGCCCAATGACTCTTATCTTACAATCAAAAGTCACAAATATTGGCTGACAGTTTTTATCAAGTCAATAATTGAATTAACGATTCGTTTACGAGGGCATCAGAAAAATCAATTAACGAATTTGATTATTATGTTGCGATTTCTCGGAATGATTATTTCAACTCCTTTGATAAATTGGACAAGTACATGTTAAAGCACACGAAGGTCGCCAGTGGTAAAGCCACAATTGCTTTAAAAAAATCCATTTATGAAATGGCAAAAACTTATTATTGAGGTCAAGAGAAGACGCGTCGTTTTAAAGAACAAATACTTGATATGTTTAATGTCTCGTGTGAAATGGCACAGTTCTGGGGAAAAGATTATTTAACCCACTTTATCACCGGTCTTATTTTCGCACCCGACTATCCGATGCGGGACAATGAAATCGGAATCATGGCTTACACCCAAACGGCATATTACGGGGGAGATGATTTTTCAACATCAGCTGCTTATTCCCAAATTGTATATTCTGGTCGACCGCTTGATACGTATACAGATCCAGAAGATAACAATCGGTATAATGATTTGTGATGGTCATCACCCAATATTTTTGCAACACTAAATCACGAGTTCGGTCACGTCATGGATGCATACTTAGGTTTAACTTGAAGTGCGGCCGAAGTAAATCTAACGAATTACCAGAAACTTCTGAACGGGAGCAATATTTATGACCGTTACAAAGGAAGCATCTTTGGTTATACCAATTGAAAAGAAGAACACCTCAAAGATTGAATTGAAATTTCAGAGGGAATTGTTGGGGCCGTTATGTTGTCGGTCTCTGTTGTTTTCACTACCATTTGTAAAAAAATCTATCACTAATTTTTTGCGACAAAATTTTGGAATGTGAAGATTTTCCTTTTCAAGGTTTTGTTGCTTTTTTTTGCTATATTAAAACTATGAAAAAAATATGAGGGATATTAATTAGTATTTCGGTCTTAGCTGGTGCCGGAGGACAATCAGCTGCTACAACATCAATTAAAGAAGGGGTGAATGTTAATTATCAAGGATATCAAGTAAATGCAGCAAGCACAACGACTGACCAAAATGATTTCATGTGATCGGGAATGGCCTTGCAATATTATCTCTATGTCAATTCGTCGGTCTATAGTAATCACGAAAATTCAATGGTAGAACTAATAGATATGTTAGCCGATCGTGACGATTTATTAGAAAAACTAAATATTACATCAGGAGAGTTAAATCCTAACAATAAAACGGATATCTACTTTTTAATGTCACAAGTTTCAAGTATTATTTGTCTTTCTGAATACGGATTAAGTTCATATCAGGAATTTTTTGCGGAGTGTTTTTCAAAATGACAAACAACACCTGACAGTATGAAAAACAAATCGTGAGAATTACTTAACAATTTCTTTTTACATATCTATCCTTATCTGAAAGATAATTTTTCAGGAGCAATGAATGAAGGACGAAAAACACAATTATTTGATTACATTCAATCTGAACGTGTTTCGAACTCTTTAATTTATGAAATTGACCTCGATACTAAACCAACTGACTTAACATATCGTGATCTTGACTACACTGACACGACACTAGGTTTTAACTTCAAGCAAGGTGAAAAATGAGATAAGAGTGCGGTCACTAAATATGAAATCATTTCCAATGTTGCCGCGGTCTATCATTGGGCCCAAGCTGGTGATTTGGGTGGTGTCGCAAACTTAGATAACGATAATAACTATATGGATTGAATTACTGAGTTTAATATTGATAAGGGAGATTCGGAATTCAGCGATGTTTTTAATGCGGCAAATCATTGAACATATGATTCATTGACCAAGGCAAGCGATGCTTCTAAAAAAGAATTTAATGATTACTTAGCAAAAACTAAGGAAGATTATTATCCCACTTTTGACGCATTAGACGCTGATTTGGCGAAATGAACAACAACCAATAAGGGTTATGCCACAATTGATTTAAAAAATACCATTGATGACATGGCAGAATCTTACCGATGAAGCGATACAAAAACAGCAACGTTAAAAGAACAAATTCTTGATATGTTTGATGTTGCCTATGGAATTACTAAATGAGGTGAAACTGACGCCTTGAAATATTTCCTAACTGGAATTATCTTTTCGCCAGATTACCCGTTAGCAGGAACAAGTGCTGGTGTTATGGCGTATACATCGTCTTCATTTTACAATTCAGGAAGCGAATTAACCTCAACAGCCTTCGCACAGATTATTTATACCGGACAATCGATGAATTTATTTGCCGATGAAACTAAAAATAATCAATATCAAGCTTATTGATGATCATCGCCCAATATTTTTGCGACATTAAACCACGAGTTTGGACACGTAATCGATTCTTATATTGGATTTACAAATGGAGCACTTAATCAAAATGAGGGATTCTTTAAGGACTTGATTAGTGATTACAGCGTTTATGACGCTTACACCGGAAATACCTTTGGTGTTTTTGACCAACATGTTGCACCAAAAAACGGGATTAATCCGATCAATCTCTTTTTCTACATTTTAATTGGAATTGCTGGTGCTGCGGGAATTGCTGCCATCTTAGCTTATGTTATTATTCGTCGTAAAAGAGCAAAAGCATAAATAAGCGACTATTTGTTAGGTTTTTTAACCTAACTTTTTTGATTTCCTTGAAAACACTAACCTTCAAGGTCTATAATAAAAAGGTATACAAAAAAGGAGAAAACAAGATGTCAAAAATTATTAGTATTATTGCCCGTGAAGTGTTAGATTCACGTGGAACACCAACTGTTCAAGTTGATATTGAAACTGAATTCGGAGCAAAAGGAACTGCTAAAGTTCCTTCAGGAGCTTCAACTGGATCACGTGAAGCTTTAGAATTACGTGACGGAGATAAAGCTCGTTACAATGGAAAAGGTGTTTTAAAAGCCGTTGCCAATGTTAACGAAAAAATCGCCCCTGCAATTATCGGGATGGAAGTAACAGAACAAATCGCAATCGACCAAGCAATGCTTGACTTAGATGGTGATGATTTCAAAAAAAACCTAGGAGCAAACGCCATCTTAGGAGTTTCATTAGCAGCAGCACACGCCGCAGCTTGTGAATTAGAAATGCCATTATACCGTTACTTAGGAGGAGTTAACGCTCGTCGTTTACCTGTTCCAATGTTAAACGTTATTAACGGTGGGGAACATGCTGACTCAGCACTTGACTTCCAAGAATTTATGATTATGCCTGTTGGAGCACCTTCATTTAGTGAAGCATTACGCTGATCTTCTGAAACTTTCCAAGCATTAAAATCTTTATTAAAAGCTAAAGGTGATATTACTGCCGTTGGAGATGAAGGGGGATTCGCTCCTCACTTCGCATGAGCTTACAAAGAACAAACTTTAGAAGCTTTCAAAGCAAAAACACCAGCTGAAGTTGCCCTTGACTTATTAGTTGAAGCAATCGCAAAAGCTGGATACAAAACTGGTAAAGATGGAATCATGATCGCAATGGACTGTGCTTCATCAGAACTATACTTAGATGACAAAAAATACCACTTCAAAAAAATCGAAGCTGTGACTGGAAAATCATGAACATTCACAACAGATGAAATGGTTGCATACTTAGATAAATTAGTTAAAAACTACCCAATCATCTCAATCGAAGATGGATTAGCAGAATCTGACTGAGAAGGATTCCAAAAACAAGTTAAACTTAACGGAGATAAATTACAAATCGTTGGGGATGACTTATTTGTTACAAACCCAAAAATTACAGCAGAAGGTATTGAAAAACACGCTGCTAACTCAGTTCTAATTAAAGTTAACCAAATTGGTTCATTAACAGAAACAATTGAAACAATTCAAATGGCACAAAAAGCAGGATGAACTGCTGTTGCTTCACACCGTTCAGGTGAAACTGAAGATACAACAATCGCTGACTTAGCTGTTGCATTAAACACAGGACAAATTAAAACTGGTTCAATGTCACGTTCAGACAGAATTGCAAAATACAATAGATTATTAGAAATTGAAGCTGAACTTGGTGATGCTGCAATTTACGATGGATACAAATCTTTCTACAACATTAAATAATAAGAATGTCATCCAATTAAAATCGAATTAGCACCGGGTTTACACCTGGTGTTTTTCTTTTGCCCCGTCATAATGAGTTAAATCATGGCTATTTTTTGATATAATTTTTTGGTACGAGAAGTGGAGGGGAAACACGATGTGATTATTCTTCAAAAATGGAATTAAGCAACTATTAAAAGAAAAAATTCAATTTGCCATCTACATTATTTTGATCGCCTTGGCCGTCGTTTTCTTTTCTGTCTTTGGAATTGCATCAAGTACGCTTGTGCAATCAAGCAATACATTTGCCAACGAATTTCAACAATATGACTATTCGTATAAATACACTTCAACTGATTACGCCTCAAATGATACCGCGACAATGACTCCTTGATTTGCGTTTGATATTGATTTGGTCACAAATCACGGAACCGATGGTGAGAATGAAAGTAATATTAATTACTTTCCATCATTAACCATTGGTGATAATGGAGTGCTAAAAGCATATCAATTTAATTACACCAACAAAATCGATTTTGATTCTTCAGTTTATAAAGTTGGTTCAGGTACTGACGACACATGAGTTAATTTCCACTTTGGTGACATCGAATCAACTGACGATGTGGAAGAAATGGAACAAGACGAAATCGTCAATCGTTTTAGTGACGCCAAAAGATTTGCTGTTGTTCAATCTGGCGAATTTGGTGATTTTTATCGTTTTAACTTTGACAGTGTTGCGTTTCAAAAATCTTTAATTGGTAAAATTTATCAAAAATTTAATTTAAGAAGTGGTGCCTTAAATTATGAAACTGCATCAACAGAAGCAAAACAAGCAGCACTTTCAATTTTTAATTACATGTTATATGTAAACAACTCGTCATTAACTGATGTTGTTAAAGCTTTAATTTGAAATAAATATAGCACAGTCAAAGATGACGAAGCTGCTGCGATAAACGATAGTGTCTCACAATATATCAACGGTAACGGTGAAGATAAAATTATCACATCGGAGAGTGATTTAAATGATGGTTTAAATGGTCGAATTGGTTGAATTGTCAAAAGCGAAACCGATAGTGTTGGAACATATTTATTGTTGCCTTCATTTGCAAATCATGATTATGGTAATAAAAAAGTTATTGCGACAGGTGATGATGATGGTGCTAATGTTGATACTGATGCCAATTTAATCGAATTAATGAAGTATGGTTCATACTTTGTCAAAAATTATGAAAAAACTGATAGAAAAAGTAGTAAGCAATATATTAAATCTACCCTATAAGGATAGAATCCATAAGGCAAAAGAATTATATGATTTTTTATGCCAGATGACATATGATGAAAGTATGATAAGGCTGTTACTTAGATCATGTGGAATGCCTCGAAGTATACTTTTTAGGTTAAAGTATCAAAAGCATTCGCAATGTTTATCTGAAACTCCTGCGCAAAAGCATTAAGTACATTCATGTAATGTGGAAATGTAAGTATATTCTTGGTAAAAGAAATTTGAAAAACTAAGTGAGGGGTATGATCAATACGTTTACTGGTCAATTTATATTCAAAATCAAATATTTCACAAAGTTTTATACAATTCCTTTCAATTTCATCAATATAGCTTTGATCATCAACAATAGACATGTGAGCATCAGTATAT
>JALAGN010000008.1 GCA_022712415.1 Spiroplasma sp.
AGTATGTTGAGTACAAAAGTGTAACGGCAATTGCAACTCTTAAGAAAAATATATTTTTTAATTTCACTCCCGATCGGATTTCAATATTTTGAATTCCATTATCTTTGTGTTTCACAAATAAAATATAAGAGACAATAAAAATAAAAATTGCATTCGTTAAAATATCAGAACAGTATTTTATAAATCACATTGTCTTAACGTTCGCCATTCCAGCTTGTAAAGAATTTTCAAAATGAAAATTAATCACTAACGAAATTGAAATTGTTGCAACTAATTGAAGGACAAAAAAAGAAATGATAATCGGAGACTTAATTAAAAATTTTAAATTACTAAGGTAAATTATTTTGCTGACAAATTTTTTATTTGTAGATTTCATTTATGATTTTGAGATCAATTTTATTTCTGTTGACGTTGTTGTTATAGATGTCAATAATTTTTTCTCTGCCATTGTCAAATTTATTTTCATAAACGATCTCACCCTCCTTAATAATTACAAGTTTGTTAATCAATGGTTGCAGTTCATCAATGAGATGTGACGTGATCATAATTGTCACTCCCAACTGATTTACGTATTGTAAAATTTTTATAAAATCATTTTTAGTTTCAATGTCTAAGTTGGCTGTTGGCTCATCAAGAATGATTAACTTTGCTTTCATTGAAAGACAGCACGCCATGATTGCCCTCTTCTTTAGCCCGGCAGACAGATGACGTAATTTTTTCTTGTGATGTTTTTCTAACTCTAGCAATTTATAAACTTTCTCTTTTGTATTTGCAATTTCTTTTTTGTCAAAGCTACGAAGTAGTAAAGTGTAATTTAAATATTCATCAATTGTTAAATCGAGCGGAATATTATTTGAGTCGGGAAAGAAAAATAAATCTTGTAAAACATATTCATCAAAAATGTTTTTACCTTTAAATAAAATTTCACCCGATTGAATTGATGTCTCTCCAAAAATACTTTTGATTGTTGTTGTCTTACCAGCTCCATTGTCACCAATGAATCCACAAATTTCATTTTCTTTAATTGAGAACGAAATATTTTTTAGCGCCGCAACGCTTCCATATTTTTTATTGACATTTTTTATTTCCAACATCAAACTCACCTACCTAATAAATTTTGCAAAATGCTTTGTTAGTAAATTATAAAATGGTCTAAATAAAATTGCAGCGACTGCTGTATTGCTAACTCCGTGAATTAAATCAAAGACAACTCCTTTTGTGTAGTAAACAATTGTCGCTGGAAAATTAAATCCGTTCATTAAATAGAACACTCCACTGTCGTACATTCCAAATGTAAATCCAAAGAGACCATCAATAATAATAACGATTCATCAGAATCGTTTAATAAATTTTTTAAAAAGAAAAGTAATCAGAACCAAAACGTTTCACACAACTAAGTACAAAACAATTCATTGTCCCGTTCCAAAAATTAAAATCTCTAACATTGAAAAAGTAATTGAGATCATAAACGACATTCATCAAGGGAAGACGACGGCAGCAAGTGTTAGCATTAAAGTTACCAACTCAATATTTGGTAACCCTGCTAACGCAACTTGTAAAGCAAAAGTCAGAGCACTATAGATAGCAATGATGACAACTTGAAAAGTTGTAATCAATTCTTTTTTAGTTTTAGTTTTTAGTCAAAGAGATTTCAAAAACATTAACCTCATCTAAATATAAAAACGATATTCCTTCACCACAATAATTACCAACTTCATGACGACAAGAATCGTTTGTTGGTGATGTAATTTTTCAGTATTCGTTTTGTGTAAAGTCACCGTGCTCATTTATTTTGACAATACTTTTACCTAAAACAGAATCAGTTTTGAATTCCACTTTTCATCCGGCAGCAACAATTTCATCAGAACTCAAAACTGAATAAAGCTGTTGATCTTTTCGCGCTTCGTTATCATTGTAGATTCCTAAAACCTCATCGCCATCTTTAAACACAATTTGGGTAAAGACTAAATCAGTCTGATGATTGACAGCATCGTTTAATGAAAAGTATTTGTATCCAAATCAGATTGCTACAATTGTTGAGATCGCAAATAAAATGATTAGCGCGATTCCAATTCCCTTAATTTTTCATGTCATATTTTATTTCTCCTTTTTAATTTAGTTCGTAAACTCCAGCCGGCAAGAACGACCCACCAACTTGAATTGCAATATCACTATCTTTGAAATTAACTTTTAATGGTGTTCCAAAAGTTGAGTTACCTTCTCACGAGTTAACGGTAATCACATCACCATCAATCCCCGCAAAATCCAATCCTCCGATTGCTTGTTGTCAGTTAATATCAAACGACACATTGTCCGGACGGAAAGTTATGTCGTATAATCCGATAGAACGAAGCAACATCGAAGTGTAGTCTAAAGTTTTTTGTCGTAATGCTTCAGCGCTTGTTGTGTTTGGCTGATTGAAGCGACCGTCTTCTAATTTTGGTCCGCTAAAATCTAATCCAATAAATCAACCCATCCCGGTGGGATCAGCGATTGTATTCATCCCCTTGCACAACTCATTAAATTGTGTGAAAGAATTTTCAAATGCCTCACGTGACAAATCAGATTGTGTCGCCACATCTTTATGATAAAAAGTTCCCTGCAAGTGAGTTGTGATTTCTGTCTCTTTAAAAGTGACGTCAACATCATAAGTGGTGTCGCTTTCAGCAAACATTAATTGACCTGGTCCAACTTTTCAGTTAGCAAATGTAAATTGTGTGTAATCAATTCCCGCTCCAAAGGGAATTAAGTTTAGCGCTTCCAACATTGTGTCGTAGCGATCGATAATTAAGTTTTGATATTTTGGTGATAATTCGAATGTTCCCGTTTTTGTAAAGGCATCCATATCAGATTGCGCAATATTGATTCCGCCTCCGATGTTAACATTTTTAAAAATGTATTTACCGCCGGTTGAATTATATTTTTGTCAGTTGTCGTATGCAGTTTGATACACTTCTTTTGTGACAAGTGATTTTCCATAATAGTTGTGTGCCACTTCTGGTTGTGCACAAGAAACAACTGATGTTAACGCAGCTGTTGGTGTGGCACTTAACGTTAAAGCACCAAAGATTGTTAATAATTTTTTCATAACATATACCTACTTTCATATACGGTAAAGAGCTAAACTAAAATTTAACTCCTTGTCCATAGTGAAATAAAAAAGCCGGTCTTTCGAACGCGGCTAATTAGTATGGTTATCTTGTTGAACATAACTATACCCTCTTTTAGCCAGAAAGAGATGATAATTCATTTTCTAATGCCGGTATCCTGACTCAAGATCATTACATTTGCACACCTTCTCAAACTTTTTTGTTTAATGGTGTCTTGTGCAAACATTCCCTTTTACAGTTGCTGGTACAGTTTTGGATTTTCACCAAATTCCCGTTACGCATTTAAATGTTTTCTTTTTTATTTCTATTTATATGATAACAAACAATCTAGTGATATGAAAAAATTTTAGGAATTAAAAAAAAGAAGTTCTCACTTCTTTTATTTTATAAACCACATTTTGTTTGTAGTCCACAACTAGGACATGTTACACATCCAGCTGAATCAATTAGAGTTCCAATTCCACACATTGGGCATAGATCTCCAACTTCATTTCCGACTTTTTGTGTCATATCATTATTAATGTTTTCTAAAGTAAGAACTTGTGAATCACGTGACCCATCAACGTAAACAGTTCCCCCTTTTGCTCCGCCTTTATATAATTTCATATAAATATCTTCAACTTGTTTCACTGTGAACCCTTTAGGGGCATTAACAGTTTTTGAAATTGACGAGTCAACTCAACGTTGAATGGTACATTGCACATCGACGTGTTCTTCTGGTGTTAGTTCACTAGCTGACACGAAGAAGTCTGGTAAGTCTTTACCAACATATTCTTTGTGGATGGCTAAGAAGTCGTCCACGATTTTCGCATTCACTTCCATGTATTTTCCTAAACGTCCACTACGGTAGTATTTGTATGCAAAGTATGGTTCTAGTCCAGTTGAACATCCCACCATTGTTCCAGTTGAACCGGTTGGGGCAATTGTTAACAAGTGACTGTTTCTAATTCCGTTTTCAATAATACCGTCGCGAATGGCTTTCGGCATTTTTTGTAGGTAACCTGATTGAATAAATTTATCACGGTCACTTAGGAATGGGAACGACCCTTTTTCAGCACCAAGGGCAATCGAAGTTTCATAAGCAGTTGTTGCCATTAGTTCAAAGATTTTATCAACAACAGCGTTGGCTTCTTTTGAACCATAACGGAGTCCGGCTCAGATTAGTAAGTCATGTAATCCCATAACTCCCATTCCGACTCTTCGTTCTCCAAGAGCTTGTCTTTTATTTGGCTCCAAGAAGTAAGGTGTTGAATCGATAACATTGTCCTGCATACGAACACAAACCTTAACAGTTTCTTTTAATTTATCGTATAAAATTTCTTTGGTTTTTTTATCAACGAAATTTGACAAGTTAATTGCAGCCAGGTTACATACTGAGTATGGTGCAAGTGGTTGCTCACCACAAGGATTGGTTGCGACAACTCTTTGTCCGTATCCTTTGGCATTAGTTGCATCATTGGCAGCATCAAGGAAGAAAATTCCTGGTTCTGCTGAATAGGTCGCGCAAACGTTAATTAAGTTTCAAAGTTCACGCGCTGGAATACTGTTGTAAACTTTCACAGGGTATCCCATTTCTTCTCATTCAAACACGTTTCCGACTTCTGATCATTTATCGTCGTACGCTTCTTTTTGTGAGCGATTCATAACTTCAAGATCAGGGTATTTTAAATCTCACATTTCGTCTTTTTCGACTGCTTCCATAAATTTATGCGAAATAGTGACCGAAATATTTGCTCCCGATAAGAAATCAGAGTTATTAACATCTCAGTTTCCACCATCACGTAATTTAATTTCAGCATTATCAATTACATTTGGTTCAAACACATCGGCATGATCAACAATTCCTTTATACATTGCTTTATCAGTATCTGACAATGGAATGAATTTTAGTTTGTTGTTAACTTCTTGACGGATTAATTCCGATTTTGTGTTTTGCATTAATCATTGTAAGATCGCTGGTTTTTGCATTTTTGACACAATAAATTCAATAATATCGGGGTGTCAGTCGGCCAACATAATCATTTGGGCTCCCCGACGACTTCCTCCTTGTTGAATTAGGTGTGTTAGTAATGACAAGTCGTGTAATCACGATACCGCACCGCTTGAACGCCCTCCAACCGATTTAGCGGGGGCATTTTTCGGACGAAGTGTTGAACCGTTTGATCCAACTCCCCCTCCTCGTGACATAATTTCTGTTACTTCCATTCGGTGACGTGAAATTGATTCACGGTCATCCTTGATAAATGGCATAACATAACAGTTAAAGTAGGTCACTTTTGAATCCGATCCGGCACCGTATAAAACACGACCAGCAGGAATCACATTTAATTCGGCTAATTCTCTTGTAAATTCAGCAGCTCATTTATCTTTTAAGTCATACTCTTCAGTTTCGGCTAGCGCAGTTCCGACACGTTTTGCAATTTGTTCAAAATATAATTCTAAAGGTTTATCAATTTCATATTTTTGTTTCACAATAACATCTTTTACTTCGGGATTAGCCAGCATTGCTTCATCAATTGTCGCAACATATTGTTCGTCAATTTTAATCAGGTATTTTTCACCCTTAATTTCAACCAGACGTCCGATTCCACGTGATGGAAACATTGTGTCTCGTTTAGTTGTGACAACGACCAAATCGCCGACTTTCAACGAAATTAAAGCTTTATCTTTCTGCGCATAACGGTCTAGCATGACCATTCGCGAAACACCCTCAAATGTTAATTCATAGTTATCTTCAATGGGATAAATATGTTTAAAATCCTTTTTGATATCATTATTGATTGATTTTTTCAAATCATTCTCGTAAATTACCATTATTACTCTCCCTTTACATTAGCGTATAAATTGTGGATAACTCGAAAAAACCCTTTATACGTCGCACTTAATCATTTTTAATTATCAAAAGTTGTCAACGGTTTATACGCTAATCTAAATCATAACAAATAATCTAAATATGTTAATAAATTTTAATAAGAAATAAAATTTTCTAATTTTAAATTTTAAGTAAGCATAAAAAAACACCCAATGGGTGTAGTTGTGTCAATTAACGTTTTGAATATTGCGGAGCACGACGAGCACCGTGTAATCCATATTTTTTACGTTCTTTGATTCGTGAATCGACTGTTAGTAATCCTTTAGCACGTAAAACGGCTTTGTGATCTTCTGTTACTTGCAATAAGGCACGAGCGATTCCAAGACGAGCAGCACCTGCTTGTCCAGTAAATCCTCCCCCTTTAACTTTGATAGTAATATCAAAATCTTCACCTGTTGAAGTAGCAACTAATGGTTGTTCCATATCTTGTACTAATGTTGCGTATGGGAAGAACTCAAGTGCTGGTTGCCCATTCACTAAAATTTGCCCTTTTCCCGGTTTTAAGATAACTTGTGCGACTGACGACTTACGACGTCCAGTTCCACGATACATAACTGCAGAATTTTTTGTTGCCATTATTTGTTATCTCCTTTATTTGTGTTGATGACCAATACTTCTGGTTTTTGCGCGTCATGGGGGTGAGTTTCACCAGCATAAACGTGTAAAGCACGGTATTGATTTCCACCTTGAACAGTTTTTGGTAACATTAGTCTTACCGCACGTTCAACAATTCTCTCAGGGAATAAATCACGTTGTGTTGCTACATTACGTCTTTTTAATCCTCCAGGATACATTGAGTGATGGTAGTAGATTTTATCGCTTTCTTTTTTACCTGTTAAGCGAACTTTATCAGCATTAATAATGATAACGTGATCACCATTATTAATATGTGGGGTAAATGATGGTTTGTGTTTACCTCGTAATACTTTCGCAACTTCTGAAGCTAAACGTCCAAGAATTGCGTCTTTTGCATCAACGATATATCATTTTTTGTCAATATCAGATGCTTTGATTAATGTTGTTTGTTTCATGTTTACTTCTCCTTAGCTTCCGGGGCTTATGAGTAAGCATATATATTATATACAAAAAATATTGGTTTTGTAAAAAATACACGCTTCAAATAAAAAATAGTGCATCAGCACTATTAATGATGTCTGGTAAATACAAGTTTATCGGTTTCAATTTCCTTCTCACCATAACGGATCATCCAAAAATTAAAAATAATAAGATTGCACTTACAAATTGTTGACGACGATTTCGACACCATCAAGTAGATTATATCAAAAAAAGATCACAGATGTGATCTAATAAATTATTCTTTAAAAAGTTTTCTTAACTGATCTGCGGTTGATTTTAATTTGTTTCCCGACATTAATCCAACCCTTACCTTTAAACTCCCAGCTAGAAATTGGATAAATGGTTCTCTTCGGAACGAAAATGCAGCCTCTGTTAATGGTTTCTTTTTGTCGTTAATGTTTTTTATATTTTCTGCTCCATATATTTGTTCCATTTTTTCATAAGCATCATATACGAAGTCCTCAAATTCACCACTTTCAAAATCAAATTTGTTTCATTCTATTGTTCCAAAACTCTCAGTGAATTCAAATTTACTTTTGGATAGATTCGCAATAACACCATTGTCAGCAATTAAATCTTCGATATTTTCCCTATACACACATAATAATCATAAAAGCGCAATCATTCAGAAGATAAATGAATCACCAATTTTTTTATTTTCCTGATTAGTACCGTTATTAGTCGATATTATTTTAGATAAAATCGACGAAACAACAGGACGAACCGATTCGCAAAATAACGTTACTGCAATTGCGACATCGTGTGGTGTTTTTATAAAAACAGGTGTATACCCAGGGTTTTTGTCAATAAAAATTTTATTTTTATTCTGTGAAGCAAAACAAGGATTTAATCAATATGTTGTTATAACATATTGAGCTAATTTAGTGTTTTCAATTGTTATAATTGTTTTTTCATCTTTTCCTGTTTTTTTAGCAATTCTCTTTCTCAATTTAGCTAAATTTTCACCCCGTTTAATATTTAAAACAATATCACTATCCAAGAATGATTTTTGCATATCAATCATTTCTTTTGAATTAGATCTAAAATCACGAGGCAAGACAGCTTTTTGATTATTTGCCGCCTTGGTTATTTTATCCACAATATTTTCCTTATTGTGAGTACAAATAATTTTCGCAATGACGTAAATATCCTTTAATTTGTTTGGATCATTTTTTTTATTTATTGCTCATTCGTGTATATTTGTAATAGTTTGAGCCCCATTAACAACCGAATAATTATGTATTTTAATTTTGTTTGTTAAAATATCGGGCTCATCAACAGATTCAGCCACAATAACGATACCATTGTTATAAATTAAAAAATTCTCAGGTTCGCTTTCAATCGTTTTTCTAATTTCTTCATTCACACTTTTTGATGCTCCACCTGCCGAACTGGAAATAGAATAACGAATATTATCTTTAAAAATTGAATCGCTGTTATTTTGATAACATCTATATAACGAATAAGCCGATAGAGCTAAAACCTTTACCGTTTCTTCTTTTTTACTAGTGAAATATTGTATAATGTTATCTTTTTTTGAGTCACTAGCATTATCGTTTTTAAAATCAAAAGTGAAACTACTTTGTATTTCATTAGGTACTTCAAAACCATCAGATGAATCATCCGCGTTAACTTTTTTCATAAGTATCTTTAAATCCATAACCTTAACATTTCCCATGTTAGTTAAAGCTGGGTTGGAGCAGAAGTCCCTCTCCACTTCCTCAAATTGTTGTTGTAAATTTTTAGTTACAAAGAAAATCAACTCAATTTCATCCATTTTTTCATCGTATGCAATTTCGTTTAATAAATTTTTATATTTAGGTCTCAACAAGGTATCATCAAAAGTTTCGTTCTTGTCTGCCGCTTTATCGATAAATCTTTCGATTAAAGGGATTAAATCATCAATTTCACTCTCATCCTCTAACAGATAAACAAACTTCGGTCTTTGATCCACTTCATAAATCGTGATATCAGGAATTCCTTCACCGTTATTATAGAAGCACGAATTTTCATCATATTCTTTTGCCGATTCAAAGGGACCAGAATTTTCAGATAACACACTATGTGCCAATATCATATAGACTTGACGAAAATTTTTATATTTTTTGTGTAATTCTTCTTCAAAAGTTTTATATTTGCTAGTCATTTCAATACACCTTCTCTATTTC
>JALAGN010000067.1 GCA_022712415.1 Spiroplasma sp.
AAATTTGAACTTTGTTATCTTATAAAAAAAATACAAATTAAATATAATTTGTATTTTAAATTATTCAAATAGATTGTACATTCTTGTTCCTTCGTGGTATCACTCAATATTTGAGAGTCCTCATTTTTGTTGTGTCCCACTGCCAGAAATATTTGTAAATGAAATACGATATGTGTTAGTGGTTTCGGTATAAGTTTGGCCTGTTCCGTCGTACCCCACAAATCAATTTACATCGTACTTATTGGTATCAGCTAATTTATTTTGTAAAATATCTCACACACCATTACCGTTACTTGTGTGAATGTATGGCGACGCATTCGCTAAATCAGCCTTTGTGACAATCGGATTTTCGTGCAAGGCATAATTAATTGAACTATCACCTGGACCAGTATAAGTTACATCGTACGTTACCGTGTCAGTTGCAGCATCAAATTCTGGATTCGAAAATTCTCAATTGACTGGATAGTTTTCGTATTCAGCGGCATCATCATCGGCAGTCATATCTTTTTCTAAAATAATGCCTTGCCCAAAGATGGCGTTGATTGAATTACTTTTGACACTATCAAGTCCCGCTTTAATTACTTTTCGCATGACTCCGTCATCAGACAAGAACAAGGCATTCATCACTTTATATTCTGAAGAATCTTTTTCATTAAACATTGTGTAAAGGCGATCAAAGACCGATCCCGAAACAAGTTCTCCATTTTGATATCCTAATGCTCATTTAACATTGGCCATATTTTTTTCATTGGTTAAATCCAAATCATGGATATAAGCGTAATCTGTTAAGTTAGGATCTGAATTAGGATTGTCAGTTGTGCTTTGTGGATCTTGCAACATTTTATTTGTTCCCAACGTAAAGATTCCTAATAATCCCATCACAAAATCTTTTAAGTTAATACTTTTGTCGGGATTTGGATTTGCTGATGCGTCTACTTTTTCGTAAAGGCCTTGAATAATTTTTACTCAACTCGGTTCAAGCATTCCGCCAGCCATCCCTAACAAACTTCCAATTGTTTCATACAACACATCAGTCATTTCATCTATTTTATCCGCATGTTCGGTAAAAAAATTGTCATATCTTTCATATAGTTCAGACAATAAGTCTGATAAATTGGCTTCTTCATTATTATTAGCTTTATCAACAATATACTTGTTTGAGAAAAAGGCAACTGTCGATCCTTCAAGACGTCCATTTTTTCAGGCATTTCTATCAATTGCATCTTTCTCTTTTTGAAACGCAGTATTTCAAGTGCTTATTTTTTTTGTGATTGCCGTTCTCTTTGCTACAAAATCTGGATCGATAGATGCAATTCTATCATCTTTAAATAATTTATCAAACATGAATGACTTCATGACTGTTAAATATACATTTGAAAAAATTACACCACCTAGGTTCGCAAAAATTCTTCAGCTACTTGGGTTGTTAATTGCAAACATTTCATTCATAAATGTTCATAAGTTTCCAATATTATTTTTTGAAGAGACCAATGAAGTTAAGCGACTGATATCATTAAACGAACGAAGTTGTTTAATTGAATTTTGTTGCACGGTATTGGCAATATCGTATTGACCAACAGTCAACACATCATCTTCATCAGGACCAGTCGCAATTGTAATGTTTTGACTTTTACCAACATCAATTTTATCTAGAAAGATATTAGGATTGGTTCCTTCCGTAATAGTTCCCGATGGAAGTCTTTTTCCTGGTTTTAATCCTTTATACTTTCTTAATTGCGCTTGAAAAACTTTTTCAGCGTTTTTTGAAGTAAAGAAATCACCAGTCTTTGACAGTTGACCTAAGTTACTTGCTAGTAAAGTTTTCAAAGGACCACTTTCAGTCACATAAGAAAAGACTGATGAGTCATCAAAATTAATTTTTTTATCAAATAATTTTAAATCATAATTTCCATTTGTTTCATCGTCGCCACTGATCGCTGTCAATTTCGAACGAATTGATGAAACATATGCTTGATAAACCGATTCATAGTTGAACATGTCGTTGGCGCTTGTGATTGAGTCACGCACCGTTGCCAGTTGTCCATCGTATTCTTTGTCGTTTAATTGTAACATTGAGTCAGCAATGGAAGTTGATCCTAAATTTAAATTTTCACCACGTGTCATTAATAAATACTTGGCAAGATTTTCAGTCTCTTCCATTTTTTTCGCTCCGTAAGTACTGTCAGTTCATTTACTTTGATTAAATGTCGAACACGACACAGCAAAGGACGAACAAATTAAAACCACCGAAAAGATATTAAAGGTCAATATTTTCTTTTTCATTTCTTCTTCCTCCCCTAATCATCAGTAATTGCACTGACGTGAATTCTTCTAATGCTTCGCATGATAACTCAGTAAGTTGCTGCGAACATAATAATTAATAATCCAAGAGTAATCGGTAGTAATGATATTCCTGTTCCAATTGGAATTGTATTTCCTAATTTGCGACTTAAGTGATCCGCAACGATTTCAATTCCGCCGAGACTCAAGACTAAACCAACAGCTCAACCAATTAAAGCCATCGGAACTAATTGAACTAAGATGACTCAGTTAATTGTTTTAAATGAATAACCAGTGGCACGAAGAACTAAAATAAATTGTTTGAATTGATAGACAAACATTTTAATAACAAATGAAAGACTAACAATCAATGCCACAAATAATAAAATGTAAATAACAATTCCAATTTGTAAAGCAATTTTAATTAAACGTTGAATAATTGATTTTTCAAATCCAACATAATCAACTGATAAACTTTTATTCGCAAAGTGTGAAACGGCATTGATCGAAATGTTACCGTTGGTATTAATCAATCCGTAGTTTCATTCTAAATCAGTTGGCAGATTTTGATTGGTAAATAATCCATTGAAGTATGAATTATCATTTGATAATCCTAATCATTGATTTAACGCAGCTTGATCAGCAATAAAATTATTTGAATCATAATTTTTAAATGTTCCAACAATATTTAATTTAATTTCTTTTGTCACCGCATTAGTTTTAATTAGGTTAGCTGATGTTGCGTAATCATATCATGTTTTTGAAAAGTCTGAGAAGTTAACATCGTTATCACTTCCGTCAAAACTATAACTGAACGGATGAATCTCATATCAGTTTGATCCATCAGCATTAACTGATGTAATTAATTTTTGTGAACCGTTTGTTGTAGCGATATCAACATCACTTTGCAAGAATGAATCGGTTTGTTTATTTTCACCTAACAATTCATTTGCTTTTGTTGTTCATAATTCTTCATCAACATCATTTTGATTAATTCTTAAAACGATGTCGTTAACATTTAAGTATCGGTTTCCATTAGCATCGTACATCTTGTGTGTGTATGTGTCACCAGCTAAGAAAGAATATTGATCGTTATCAAAAAGATTTTGTAAGTTACCATCTTCATCATAGTAATATCATCTCGCTTCACCAACATTATTAATGTCGCTGAACGAAATATAATTTTCATTTTCTTCATCATCAATGCTACTTAAGAATTGTAATTCATTGACTTGCGATTTTAGAGTTACTGTTTTTGCATTTTCATTTTGTTCAGCAAACTTTTTAGAAGCAAGAACATTAATGACACTACCGTCAGATTTTTTATTGGCCGCAGTAATGTCAGCAAAATTTTTAGCAACTAATCCATATTTTGAATCAGCATTTTGTCCAATTAATTCTGATGTGTCATCGCTGTCACCAATTGTTGCGTGAACAGAAGTATATGTCGACGCATCATCTGACGAGTACGGTGTTGTATTGAAACTAAAAGTAAATTGATCTAGATCATTTTCGTTTGAAGAGAAAACAACTTTTGCTTCATCATTTAATTTTTGATTGGCAATGTCAGTTAAAATTTCTTTTCACACATCAATGTAAGCTTCTCGCAATGTTGCGACTCCCCTCGACTCTTCATTCGGGAAATTTTCATACGAGATACTTTCCATTCCAATTGCTTTTGGTAATAACTCACCAAGTAGTAACGAAAGGAATTCAGAAATATTTAAGTAATCTGTTCGGTCTTCATCACTATAACCAATTAAAGTATTTGCAATGTAATCAAAATATTTTAATGAAATATTTTTATTGTAACCCGCTTCAATACTTTGGAATAATAAGTTTTCAATAATATTGACACGTGTGTCTTTATTTTCATCAAGATAAGTTTTTAGATCTTCGTCACCAACTTTTGCTGGTAGTAAAGAACTTTGTTCAATATTTGAAATTTTACTTTCATCTCAATCATAAGTTGTAATTTTGTTAAATGGATTTCCAACAACTAAGTTTGAGTAAGATGATTTTGAATTGTAATCATATGAATAATATTTATTATTACTGTAGTTGATAACATAAACTGCAAAGATTGAACTGATAACCATCACGACTGTTGAAATGAAAAATAAAATGGCAAAGAAAGTTAATTTAACTCACGAGTCTTTGAACATCGCGCTTGCAATTCTTGAACTGAACGAGCTGACACGACTGTTTGCTTTTTTAACTTTAATACGTTTTTGTTTATGAGTTTCATGAATTAAGTTTAATGGTGGAACATTAACTTTTCGAATTAGTAAGAAAGTTAATAT
>JALAGN010000068.1 GCA_022712415.1 Spiroplasma sp.
ATCATCATCCTCTTGATATCAAGAGTTGATAGTCTCAATACTTAATTTATTGTTATCAGTGATTCACTGAGTAAATTCATTTTTTATTTCTTCGTTAATTTGGATTTGTAATGGAAATTCAAAATCACTTTGTCCATCAATGTTTAAATTATTGTCATATGAGACTAATGTAACTTTTAAATTACTATTTGTGAATTCATATGACTGAATTGTAATTTTGCCAACAACTTGATTCAAAGTCAACATCGATTTATTATTACAAATACTTAAAATATAATTATAAACATCGTCCTTGGTGGGTGTTTTATTAAATTCAAGCACGTATTTTTCATTAGTATTCATCATCCCTAAATCAGTTAATATATCGCGAGGTATACCTTCATCATTGGTTGTTACACCACATGAAATTGCTGATGAGGATGTTGTCACAATTAAGGACACCGAAAATAAACTTAGCAGCAATTTACGCATTTATTAGTTTCATTTCATTTAAAGTTAATTTTGCCTCTGCTCGCGCTCAATAAGTATTTCCTCAATATGAATATGCACTTGCATTTGCTTGAAGCGTAATAACCATTTGATCATTTTCTAAAATATCATCGTCTGCATTTTTTCATTTGAATGAATAAGCGGTTGATGATTTCATTCAGTTGACAGCCCCATCATAATTATGAGCAGAAATTTCGGTATATCCAAAAGCGTCTCTCGCTGGTTTACGAAGAGTTTTATCTTCATCTACTGAACTATCATTATTTCACAAGTTTGAAGTAAAACTAAAATCTATATATAAAAAATTATTTATAAAGGCTTCTTTTCCTAACTTAACATCAATTACAACGTCGTTATTCGCAACGCTGTGATCTGTTCCGTTGTATTTATCAACTCTTGCTACTCCAGAGTTTTCACCCGATTCAATCACATCAAGAACTCCATAAGAAATATTTACAAATCCATGATATAAAGTCGAGTCACTTTTAGCTACAATTTGAGCGCCTTGATAATCTGCTGTTCTGATTTCAACTTGACTTCAATCAATTAAATTACCATTGACATCAACATAATTTTGTTTTTTAATTAAATCTAAAATTCCTTCCTTAGTAACAGTTTGCAATAATAAATTGTTTGGTAAATCAGTATTTAAAATTACATCTTGAAGATTTTCTCCAATAACCGGTATAACATTAATCATCAATTCTACAGTTGTAGCAGAACCAATTTTATATTTTGTTCCTGATATAGCGACAAATGTTAAGGTCATATTCACATTTGAACTTGGTTTAGTTTTAGGCATATTTTCAATTAAAATATCACTTGTATTTGTCAATAAATCAACTAAAAGTGCATTTTCATTGCCATCAGGATTTGCAGTCAATAATCCAACAATAACACCAGTTCTAATTTCGGCTTCGGATGCATCGTCATTAAATTCGGACATATCAACTGTTGCACTATTTAAATTTAGATCAGCTAAATCGATTGTATCCGCTAAATTTGCATTATTAATTGGTAAGTTTTTACTCATTGCCATTGTTGGTAATGCTCCAGATGATACGATTCCTACTGATAATAAACTTGTTAATAATTTTTTCATAACATTTTCTCCTTTTCTTGGTATTTTCGATACCTATTTCTATTTTACTCCCATTCATTTTTTAAAACAAGGAAACTAAAATTTCGCCATATTTCCAGTTGCATTTTGCAATAATATTGCTATTTTTTTAACCAAATCAATGAATTTTGTGATATCTTTATTTGGGGGATTTAAAAGCAAAATGGTAAAAAAACACATTAACCTTATCGTGACTGGATCAAGTCAAGCTAATAAGGCATTAGAACTATATCAATTATTAAAGACTGAATTTGATATCAACGTAATTGTTTCAGAAAACGCGAAACACTTTGTGCATTTTCCAGATGACGTTGTTATCTATGATAAATTATATGACACCGACCAATATGAAATTGGCGATGAAACTGATAGTATTATTTTTCGCACCAATGTCGCTTTAAATTTGGTTTATCCGGCCACAGTTGATTTTATTGCTAAAATCACACACGGGATTGCCAATGATTTACCGACCACTTTATTTGCGATTGCAAACGCAATGGTGCCAACTTTAATATTTCCAGGTCATCATACGAACTTTGAGAAAAGTCCGTTTTACCAACGAAATATTCAAATCATTCACAATACAAATCCAATGGTTAAAGTTTATGACACCTTTTATGGTGTCTTCCCGGATGGTGAAGAAGGTCATGGTCGTGTTTATGATCCACAAGATACCTTTGACGAAGTTAAACGAGTCTTGAAATACAATGATTGAAAATAACAGCTTTATATTCCGAAGTCTCATTATGAAATGAGACTTTTTTTTGTATAAAAAAAATGGGGTTAACCCATTTTTTACTATTTTAATTTCTGGCTTCCAAAATTTCGATCCGATGAATTAAAGTTTCTACTACTCGTTTTAGGTCAGAGTTTTCTTTTTCCAATACTTCGATCCGAGCCGCTTGTGCGGCAATGATTTTGTCTTGTTCCTCGATCCGAGCTGCTTGTGCGGCAATGGTATTTTTCATACCATCATATTCGCTTTTTAAAATTGTGACAGTTGTCCCATCACCAATTGGACGCGATCGTTTGATGTGCGGAAATTGTTTAAGATATTCGTTCACGATATTTCGTACTTCCTTTCTGATTTGTGTTCAGTCGTTGATTGTCAATGGAGCAGTTTTTACGAATTCTTCCACTTCATCACGTGGAGTTGTTCCTTCATTGGAAATATAACCGTCTTGACTTAGGGTAATAAGTAATTTACTTTTCATATTATACACCGACTTTCTAGGGAAAATTGCCCCCCAATTACTTATACGCAATTTTCTTCCAGTTTGTGCCAAAAAATTTTAAAAAAATGAAAAAAACTCGTCGCAACGAGTTTGAAATTGATTTATTGCTTAAATTAAGCTACTTTTACCTGTTCTTTTGCTAGTAGCGCAATTAATTGGTCGTACGCTTTTGCTAAATTTTCTTTGGAAGTTGCCGACAACGCTAAGAAAGCATCGTTTTGATCAAATTTAATTTTTTCCTTGATGATCTTTTCGTTTTTCTTAATATCATTGCGTTTTAATTTATCAAGTTTTGTCCCAATAATTAAAACAGGAATCGCATGATATTTTAAATACTCATACATCCCGACATCATCTTTTGTTGGGGTATGACGCATATCAAGTAGTAAACAAACTCCTTTTAAGTTTGTTCTAGTTGTTAAGTATTCTTCCATAAAGGCCGCAAAGAGTTCCTTTTTATCGTGTGAGACGCGAGCATATCCGTATCCCGGAGCATCAACAATTCGAAACAAATCATCATTAATGGAGAAGAAATTAAGGAGACGAGTCTTTCCGGGGGTTGATGAAGTTTTAGCCAGTTTCTTTTGGTTCGTCAACGCATTAATAAAGGTTGATTTTCCGACGTTACTGCGACCAATGAAACAAAGTTCTGGGACGTCGTCGGTAATTCAACCCACTTTAGCAGCAGCTGATGTGATAAAGGTTGCTTTCTTAATCATGTTGTTTTCCCCTCTCATAAAAAAGAGACTTACGATTATAAGCCTCGAATATTTTTAATGCGTTTGTATTCTTTGGTAATTTCTCTTGTAATTGGACGTAAGTCATCTTCTAAATGATCTTTTAAATCACGATCGACCTCATCCATAATTGGTTTGCGTTTGTCCGCATTTGGAATGATATTTTCATAATAATAAGTATTTAAATCATTAATTAAAGCTTCTAATTCGGAAATGATATTCTCCACAATCGGATTTTGATATATTTCTGGTGAATAACCATTTCGTAGGGAATCCAACTGTGCTTCATACATATGAATGTATTCCACAAAATCCTCACGACGGATTTTATTAATATTTTTCTTTGAGAACAACTTGCGTTCTTCTTTAGTTAACATTTGTTTTTGCATCAAGGAACCCCCCTTAAATTTCATTACCCTTTTATTATAAATAAAAACCGGTCCCATTAAAAGGAAAATGGGACCGGAATTTTTAAAAAAGTAGCGCTTTAATTTAGAAAAAACGCGAATAACGGTGGTGAATAATGCGTTCTTTTAACGTCAGACGACGGACAAATGCTTCTAGCGTCGGATTATTAATGTACAACAGCCGATCGTTGAACTTGACATTAAATTCAAAGTAAACAATAAAGAAGGCTTTTTTGTTTTGTGAGAAGTTAATGCTTGTAATGTTTTTAATCGGAAAATCAACCCGATACGTAAATAGATATCCCCCATAACAATATAAATAAGCTTGGTGACTTGAGAGTCCAAAAAAGATTAAAAAGAGCGCAATTAAGACGTAACTAATAAAATTCAATGCAATATTAATAGCGGCGCAGCAATAGTTCCCGGTTGTCATATAAACTGTCAACAAAATCACACTTATGACACCACTCGGAATAATGTAGATGTAAGTCCCTAATTGGTAGAATAACAGTAAAAAACGGTCCTTATAAATGGCATTGGCACGTGGTCAATGGCGTTTTTTGGCTTTTTGGTACTTATATAAGAATTTTCCGAGTAAAACTCCACAAATGGCAATAGCCCCCATCATGAGAAGTGTTGTTAAAAAGACTCATCCCATTGTTCCGTTTCACAGCATTGTCGTACACTTCCTTTCGTTATTTTTTCAGTAGTTGGTTAAGGGTCAAATAAACGTTCACATCAAGATATGTGAAGTAATAGCAGGTTTTAGCCGTTGTAATTCGTAGGCCACGGTAATACGCACCCTTATAAGTGAAGAGTGATAAATTCACCGCTTGCATTTCTTGGAGCGGAATTTGGTACGATTTTTCTGGTCCGGCAATTAAAAGACGGACGTTCGTCACATACAGTGTTCCGGTGGTGACTGGTTTTGTCAGATTTAGTTGTCACACGGAAAAGTGTTGTTTTTCAAGTTTAAAGATATGTAAAAAACGCAGATCATCGTCATCATCATCGTCATCCACTGTTGGGCGGTAGGTTTTGCCTTTTTTTTGCAACGACTGTTCAAAACGACGGTCTCATTTGTTTTGTTTTAAGGGTTTCTTAAACATCGTTGACTCCCCCACGAAGTACCCCAACTCCCCTACCGGTAATTCGTACGAGATATCCACAGGTTGAAGCGTAAATTTGTCTTTGTGTTGGGCAAAGTCATCCTCTTGGGCATGCCGTTCTTTTAAAAAGAGTCCGTTTTTGGCTTTAAATCGAAAACCAAGGATTAATAAAATAACAATGATCCCAAGTCAAATGGCAACAACTGTCATAATCGCAATTTCTTGAGCACCCATCATCTTATCCCCTTTTGAAACAATATTAATATTATATAATTTTCCACCTCGTTTTAAATTAAAAAAAGAGGATTTCTCCTCTTTTTTTAAGCATAAAAATGGAATGTAAATGTTACATCAACTTGACTCTTATGTAAGTAAATAACTAAATCGTCTGGCACATAAATTGTATAGTTGTATGTTGTCACATTAATATCATCTTGAAAAGTAATGTAATTGTTTTTCGCATATGTTGTAAAGTATGTAATCCGATGAATATCTTCATGGGATACAAACGTGTGAAATTGCGGTTGAATTCAATCATAACTGTCCAGAATACTTCACGTATAACATAAATGCCGGTTGGCTTGTTCGTTGTCGTTGTCACTTGTAATGATCGCTTGAAAATCAGCAAAGGTGACATCAAAGACAATTGGTTCCGTCACAGTAAAGTAACTTAATGGTAAAGTAGCAAGTCCACTTTTAAGTGGAGTTTGGTCAATGATATTAATGACCGGCATTTGGCACGCGATTGTAGCTGACGGTGTTGTTAAGAGTGCTGCTGCGTAAATACTCGTTATAATCCTTTTCATCATGATATTTCCTCCTTTGCCCGTATCCTAACATAATCGGAAATAAAATACTTCACCAAATTAAAAAAAGTACACTTTTTAGTGTACTTAAATCTTATTTTTTTGATTTCTCGCTTTTAATAATTTGGCTTTTTTTATCGGCCATTTTTTTTGCGATTTCTTTATTATGGTTATCGACTTGGGTTTTTTTCTCGTATGAAATCCGAGGACGTTTATCCGGATCAACACCAGTGTTTCAGTTGTTAACAACAACGTCTTCATCCATCATGTAACCTAAGAATTCGTCCCGGTTGGGGTTTTTGAATTTTTCTTGGTTAACATCAATTTCTCGTTCAAAGATTCCTGAACGAACAATTCCGGCATCGTTGTGCGTTGTTGCACGACGAACTTGAATTTTTTTCGTATGATGAACAGCATTGGCATCCGCTTTTTGTTGCGGACGACGACTGTATTCACGGGTTTTTCCTTTACTACGTGGTGCTTTTGCCATTAAGATTGGCAATCATCATTTAATAAAGGCAAAGATTAAGAACCCTAATAAAGCGGCTCCTAGAATTCCACCAATAATCCCACCAATTAATGCTCAAGGAATTGGTGGTGCTGGTGTTCATTTTGGAACAGTAAAGGTAATTGTTGCTTCATCAAAGATTGCACTGCCTGGAATTTTAACTGTCATATTAATAGCAGTTGGATTGTGTTCTAGGAGTTTAATGTCTAATACACCAGTGTTATTGTCAAGTGTAACAGACACATATTGACTTCAATGGTCAGCAGCGTCAGCTGTCACGGCAAAACTTGTCACACTATCAGTGTTGTCAGTCTCGTCAGTGTCATCTGCTGTCACTTCACCAGTAATTTCTGGTTTAAAAGTGGCTGGGTCAAAATCAGTATCTGTATGATTTTCTTTATATTTTAAGATATCACTTCAGTTGTCAATTTTAATTGAAGTATCTTCACCAACTGAGAAACCGCTATCTTTACTAATACTTAAAGCAGTTTTATTAATACCACCTAAGTTAATTTCATAACCACATGGTAAATCAGGCGTTCCTGATGTTGAAACTGTTAAACTTAATGTAGCTTTATTATCTTCAGCTCCAATTTCAAGAATTCCATCAGCAGTATAATCATTAATGGTAAATGATACTAATCCTGGAATGTAATTATCACTAGTTTCATCCAAATATTTTTGATCATTAATAATTGATTTAATCTTCTCTAGGATTTGACCATGATCAGCATCAAAAGCTTTATCAAGGTTAAATGTTAAAGCGCTTATTGCTTTATGGAATTCTAATTCTGCTGTATCAGTTCCAATTTTAAAAGTAACTTCTCCAATAATGACACCTTTACCGTCATCATAACCTTTTACATCTAATCTGCTAACTTGGTTTGTGATTGGTTTAAAGTCATCTATTTTTTGAGTATCTCCAACAACGGCTACTAAATCATTTGGCGTCATTGTTGTTCCGGGATTTCCTGCTTCAATTATTGCATCGATTGCTGTAATTTTATCATTAACAGTTGATGAATCTGTAATTCCATCTAAAGTAGTATCATCATCTTCAATGGCACTTAAATCAATTTTACGTTGGAAATAATAGATTTCTCCATCACCTGATTTAACATAAATTTTTGCATTATCAATTGAAACAGCTGGTGAAACAGTTTCCGAAACTGTTGTACCTTGATTACTAATTTTATCTAGTTCTGTAAATGAATCTCTTGTAATTGTACTTGCTCCAATATCAGGCGAATTACCACGTAAGATAAATTGCCCTTTTTCAGTTCCTAACAACACACATTGTTTTCCATTGGGATCAACTGCCGCTGTGGCGTAAGTTAAATCTCCATCAGTTGAAGTAAAGACTTCGTCTGATTCAACAAAGTCAATCGACCCCGAGTCGGAATTCCCGTGTTTTGTTTCGGTACTATAAAAGAATAAATGTCTTCCGTAAGCAAATCCAAGTTGTTTTCCCACTTTAAGTAACATTGGCAATCCAGTTTCAGATTCAACCGTTTCACCATTTCATGCTATTGTAACATTACTGTTGCCTGCAGTTCCCCCACCTTCAAGACATCAAATTTGGTAACCTTCAATTCCTTCGATTTTACCAACAGCAAAATATTTAGGTTCACTATCTGTGCCATCACCCAATGTAAAAATATTATAGATATTAGTGACTGTGCTACCCGGATATGTAGAACCCGACCCCAATGTTTTATCTTCTGTTAACGAACCATCAGTGTCAGAAATATTGTATATTGTTGCGGTTAAAGAACCTTTTTTATACCCTGCCAAAACTTTATTGGTTTCTGGCATTACGAAAGTATTATCAGCTTTAATCGATGGTGAATCAAAAACTTCCTCGTAAGTTTGTGTTTTTGCAAGTGACGAAATATCGCTTGCATCAAATCATTGTTCATCAACAGTTTTGGTTAATCAATCACTTCCTAAAGATGAGCAATCAATAGTAAAAATGTTCGTTTGACCATAAATGGTAAGTGTTGTTCCACGTCCGGTAAAGAAATTAATTGTTTCACCAGCATCAAAGAATAATTCATCTTTTACCGTTCCATTAGGTCCTGATTTGATTGTGAAAACTTTTGTCCCACTAAAACCAACTGAAAGAGTTCCTTGATAATTTCCAAGCTTGTCTCCAACTATATCGATGCTTTCAATATCAGTAAAATTATCGCTTAAATCGGCACTTTTAGTAAAATATGCACCTGTTTTATCTTCATCTGTATAACTTTCAGTATCAGTGTTAATTTTTCCAAGTTCATTTGTAGAAAAACTTTCAGCCAGCATCCCTGAAACAGGAGCAACAAAAGAAAATGATCCTAATATTAACAATAATTTTTTCATATTTTTGTCCTCCTATCCTAAGTCTTCGGCATCAGTTAAATCATCAACAGGTGGTTCTGGTTCATGATTTTTTTTACGTAATTTGCGTTCTTGTTTTTCGATTGCATGTAATCTTGCAGCATTTTTGGCCGCTTCACGTGTTGTTCCACGTTTGTAGAATGATTTACGGATTGACACAAAAATGGTATATGCAACGAATAGTGTTACAAATATTCCTCCAAAGAATCCACCATAAATAATTCATGATGTATTTGCTGTTTCGTTATTAACATTTGATAAGTAAATACGAACTAAACGATAATGACCATTATTATATAGATCTGTTGTATTTGCAGTTTTGCTTGCGCTTGTTACATTATTCATCCCTTGGAAGAAAATAGCGTCATAAATCATGATATCAACATAATTATCTCCTGTTGGCATTCAAAAATTGTTATTTTCATAACTGTTTGCATACATTGAAAATTGAATTGAATTATCAAGATTAAATGCTTTTTTCATTCTTTCAAAATATCTAAAGAAAGAAGTTTCGTCTGTTGCGTAAGTTCCGTCGATTACTTGATTGTGAAGAATACTTGCTGCTTTATCTAGATCGGCTGCCGCTGCTCCATCAATATTGGCGTAGTCTCCACCACTTTCAGTTTCATACATTGGCAATAAACTAGATTCCGGTAAAAGAACTTTTAAATTTGTGTATGTTCCATCATCATTTTTTTGTCCGATATTTAATAATGCTGACATTTCTTCGATATCCTCATTAGTTTCATCACTACCATAATCTAAAATACCATCACGATTTGCGAAGTTAGTTTGGTCAGCACGCATGAAGTCAATTTTTTCACTAATTTTAGTGATCATAATATTAGTTAAATCAATATTAACCATTCCGTTTTCGGTTTTGGCATTTAAGTTATCAATTGTTCGGTATGATTGGAATCCTCACCCCATGTTATTACGCATTTGTTTTTCAGATTCTTTTTTAGCAGCACTGATGTCTGAACGACGCATTACAAATGGACGAGTTCCATCAAAAGCTGAAGTATAAACTGAACTTGGAGTTGATTTTCCATAATAGAAACTTCATTCTTCGTTGATTTTACTTGGATTATCAACAACAGCGTTATTTAAAACATAGTCATTGTACATCATCGGAATATCTTGATCTATTAAATATTGACGACCTTCGTCATAAAAGACATCCTCGATTTTATTCATGATATATCCAGTTGCTTCACTCGGTGAATCAAAGTGTAATTGGAATGTTCCATTAGTATCTTCTTTAATGGCATTGTTTACACCACGGTTAATATCATTAAAATCAATTGCAGTTGAATTTGCAGATGTGACTTTAATATTTTCTTCACCTTTAACAACCGAGTTTTTACCAGAACCACTTAAAGTTAGGTATTCAAAATCATTAAATGCACCAGTTTTATTGTAGTTTAATAAATTATTCATTGCGTCTGATGTCACTGAAATAATCATTGAAGCATCTTTGTGTTCATTACCCTCTAGATCAGCGATAAATTGTCCATCAATTTTATATGCAATATCATCCAAACGAGCAGCAAAAGCTTTTTCGGCGGTACTTGCTGTTGAAAGACGTCCATAAAGTGAACGAGATGTAATATTACCGTTTGTGTAATATCCATTTCCTGTTGAACTATCTGGATCATCTGGATTAATGATTACCATTGATTTACGGTATTCAAATTTACCTTGAATTAGCGCTTCTAAATAAGCACGTCTCAATTGGTTATCATTTCTCTTCATATCAGAAAAGGCAATATCAACATTTTTAAATACTTGATCGACTAAAGCTAAATCGGGCAATTGAATTTGTGATGCATCAATTTTAGGCGTAACAACGACTGCGCCTTGGGCAACCTCCTCTTCACCTAAAATTTGTTGCATTGAAATAAATGAACCATCAATTGCAATTGTCGTTTGAATAGTAGCATTGTGATTTAAATCAAGATTCGAAGCTTTTGTAATATCAAAATTTGATTGTGCTAATACTTCAAGAATTGGTTGATCTGAAACACTAGCATTAATGTCGGTTGTGAAATTTGTATTAATATTTGATGAACCACCATTTGAATAACTATATCTAAAAATATATGTTTTGTACTGTCCGGCAGTAAACATAATGTAGTTATATGCACGAGTAGTTGTTCCGGGAATATAAACAGATCCAGTTTGCAATTGGCTGAACGTTGGTAGACCCGTTTTAGTAGAACCAGCAGCAGTGGTGAACAATCATCTCGCATTTGTAAATGAAAGATTTCCATCATTTCGGTCGTCAGTTACATCAATTTTAAAAATGTAATGTGGAGAAGTTTCAGATTTTTTTGAATCTGCTGAATCATATGAATCAATAATTAATTGGTTATCACCAGGTGTTCATTCAATATCAGTTAATACGAAAGTATCCTTATATAAATTAACAGCATTGGAAGCGGCTTTTAATGCTGTAATAATACTTTTACCAGTTGCAGTAACTGGTTTTTCTGTTTGTAATAATTCTGAACCTAAAAAATAAACAGCATTTTCACCACTTCCGGCTTTTAAAAGAATGTTACCATCTTTTAAAATGGCATAAACTTGAGGAAGTGTTCCAGGGAAGGCATTCCCCTTATCAACCGCTGCGTCAATAAAAGTACTATTTTCAGTTTGCGGTAGTGTTATACCATCATTACCTTTTTCTGTATCATAATTTACATCAAAGACATAGTAAAAAATATGACCAATTGCGTCATCTTTTTGTAAACCAAGAATTATTTTATTAGCAAATGTTTCACTTTTTGAATTTAACTCGCGAATTCCAGCAATTGATAAAATTGATGAGAAGGTTTGATTTGTTGTTTGATTAATTTGACTGATATTAATATTACCTTTTGGAAAAGTCAATTCACCTTTTTGAGCAATATCGGTATTACCATCAGTGACATCAATTCAAGACAATTGATCTAATTTTCCAGTAGTGCTCGATGTCACGGTCATAGCAAAACCATAATTGTCATTATTTTCATCAATGTATGAGAAAGGAACAACGGGCTTAGCACCATTACGATTTGAGGTTTGTGGAGTAATTCCTAAATCACGTAAAATCACTTGACCATCGTTTACACCAGCTCAAGTAATTGATCCGTCTTTCCCCCCCATGATAGTTTTGTTAGACATACTAAATTGGTACATTGAAGGTTGACCAAACGAAACATCGTTATTCATGTCTCCTTCGTTACCACCGGCATCGATGAATTTTCCGTCTTTTAAATCACTATTAACCGAATAGTTAGTTGTAGTAAAGAAATTAGCATTATCACCAATCGCGTTTTTTAGTGTTTCATTTGTAACGTTAGTTGTTGAAACTTTAACTGGGTTCGCAATGTCAGTGACAACATCGTCTCCTTCACCCTTGACATTCGCTAAATCATTTAAAGAATCGCTTTCAGCGACTGACAGATCTTGTTCATCCACGTAAGTCGTAAAAGTTCCGGCTGATACGGAAATAATTGGTGATGCTAGTGATAAAGTTGACAAAATAGTTAGTAAAGTCTTCATATAATATTTTTCCCCTCTTAGTTTAATTAATGCATTGATAAGTTAATAGTGGTTGTTAAATTGTCTACTTGCTTAGTGCTAGTGATATGACCGATCATAAAGACACTACAATAAATATATCATAATAAATAAGTGTTTAATTAAGTTTTTTACCATTTTAAGGGTAAAAAAAGAATTGATAATTTCAATTCTTTTCGGTCGTTGTTAAAACAATATTACATGACAAAGTGTTCTTTGTTATTAATGTAGTCCCCAACCTCTTTTGACAGGTTGTAGTTTTCACAACATTTTAATTTCTTTTTATCAAACGTCTCATAGAGATACATTTGTTTTCGTTCGCGTCATTCGGCATCACTGCAAAGACCACGCAGTCCAAAGACTTCAAAGGTCCTAATTCATTTTCGAATGGTTGGTGTTGATATATCGTAAGATTGTGCAAATGGAACAATTTTAACGTCTGAATCATAGAAGTCCAGAATGATTTCGAGCTTCTTTTCAGGGCATCATTTCATAGCCATATTTATTAACCCTCTTTCTGCATATATAAATTAAGTGATAAAAAAATTCATTAACATTATTTATATGAGAAAAACTATTTATTTTTAAATGATGTAATTAAACGGTAATTTTTAAGCGAATTTTTCTTTTTATATTTTGCTTGTAGTTCATTTAAAGTGACTTTTTCTGCGTCACTAATAATGTTTAAATGGGCACGACGTTCGAGACGATGCATTTCTTTTTCTTCGCGGTCTTTTGTGGCTGCAATTTGTAAGACAGCATCTTGATTAGAATCATTGTCATCACGATACATTGAGGTATCAATGTCCATAATGGTTGAATCAATTTTTTCAAGATCATCGTTATCGTCAGCGTTCGGAACTCAATTTTTACTGTATGGTTCAATTTTACTCAAAGTTTCATTAATGATAGTATCAGCAACAGTTGGTGCTTTTACGTCTGGTTCTTTTAGACCAGTTTTGTCTTCGTTCGCTAAAACAGCATGTTTAAATTCTTGGATTTTTTCTTTTTTCTCCAAGTCTTTTTTAATAATGTTGCTTTTTTCTTTTAACAATAAGTTATTAACGGCCAGAGTTGCCTCCACTTTTAAGGAGTTATCTTTTTCCAATTTATCATATTGTTCTTTATTACGATTACGAAGGGTGTGTAAAGCATTAATCCCTTTTAAACGTTCAATGTAAATTGATTCCAGGGATTTAACCACTAAACCAGCTTTTTTCTTTTGACTATTAATGTCATTAGTTGTTGGTTTAGCTTTTAACGATTTTTTTAGTTCTTTATTTGCATCTTCCAACGCTTTAATGCGTTCCACATATTTGTCAATGTTGTCCGCTTTTTTTGTTGGTGCTGCCGGCGCTTTTTTGGTCATGTTTTTCAATTTGTCGCGCAATGATTGCACTTCTTTTTGTAATTCACGATCTGGTTTAGCAGTTGGCGCTGGTTTTTTTGCTTCTAAAGTTTTTAGTTTCGCTTTTAAAGCTTGCACTTCTTTTTCCAGTTTTTTATCTGGTGCTGGCGTTGTGGCTTTGTATTTCGCTTCGAGTTTTTCCAGTTTTTCTAATGTGGCGACCAATTTTTGGTGCAACACATTGTTTTCTTTTTTGTATTTTTCAATTAATGCTTTATCTGTCGACGTTGCGCTTGGTTTTGCATTATCGTTCACTTTCAGTGCTTTTCGCAACTGGTTTAATTCGTCTTTTAATTGTTTTCGTTCACGTTTAAATTCATCAATTTCACGGTTTTTCTCGTGAATTTTTTGGTTTTTCGCGGCTAACTCATTTTGTTGTTTTAAAGTTAAAGCTTTGGCAGCAACTGGCGCTTTAGGCGTTGGTTTTTGCGGTTCAGCTTTTTTAAGAGCAACTTTTTTCGGTTCCGCTTTTTTTGCGACTGGTTTTTTTGCGACTGGTTTTTTTGCCGGTTTTACTTTGACTTTTGGGGTTGGCGCCGCTTTTTGGGCTTTGACTTCCTCTTTGGACTTTTTTTTATTCGCATTATAATTGTAATTGCGGGCAAATAACTCCAAGTCTTTTGCTTTATTATCTTGGTCTTGGGCTAACAGCATTAAAAATGGGTCGTCTAAAACGTTAGCATCTTCAAATGAAATTGACATATTTTCAACTTCGCTTAAAATTTTATCAATTTCATGTTTTGGGTTGGTAATGTCTTTCGAAACAACAATATTGCTAATTTCAACAGTGTTGTCACTTAAGACTTCGTTGGGAATATCACTTTTTTTGTTTTTTCCCGGTTTTTTTGGCGCTTTTGGTGCGGCTTTTTTGTTATTTGTCATAACTTTGTTAATTTCAATGGTATCAACATCAAAGAACGATTCGTCATCGTCAATAAAATCAATTTGCGGCACTACTTGACCACGTAGTGTTCCATCCGACGGATGGTTGACATCAATGGTTGGTGTTACGTTGTGTAATTGTTGCCCGTTAATAGTACGCAGCAAATTTTCCCGGCGTAATAAATATTCTTGCTCAATAATGTGAGCTTTATTTTGCAGATCTAGGACACGTTGAACGTTTCCAGCTGCTTTGTGTTGTTCAATTAATTTGTTTAATTGGTCGATTTCAAAATCATACAATTCTTTGTTCCGACGAATGTTTGCGATACGTGCGGCATTTTGACGTTCTAGTTCCGCTGCTGACCCTTTCAACGGATTGGTTAACATCGCATTGCGCGCTTCTGACATTTGAATCGAATAAAGATCATTTGTCAGATTACGTTCTTCTGATTCTTGAATTTTTTTATTAATGCGTTCTTGTAATTTTAGTTCTTTTGTAAAGATTTGTTGAATTCGTTGTAAGTTTGTTTTACGTTGTTCTAAGATTAAACGATCACGTGAATTTCCGTGAACTGTTTGTTCACGTAAATCAGCAAAGTGTCTTTGCAAGAGATCGGTTTCAATTTCTAATAGTTGTGCGATATACATTCCAATACTTAATTTAATATTTTCATCCATTTGTGAAAATTCAGACGTAAATAAGTTTATGGTTGAAGGTGTTAATTGTAATCCTACTAAATCATCAATTCTTCTGCGCACGCTTTGCGATAAACCAAAGTCGTTAATTTTATAATTTTTTCTTGATATCGCCATACACTCTCCTACTTTCACATCGTTCTTATTATATCATTTTTTCCCCCATTTTCGCGATGGGTTTTTATGGAAGGATAAGAAAAAACTTGTCGGACGACAAGTTTTTTAACCATTAATTGATAATCAAACATTTTTATTACAACTGAAAGTAAATGGCAACGAAGTATGCCACAAACAAGACTGCGAGAATTCACATTGTGATTGAGACTTGTTTTGCTTTTCCGGTAAATAATGAGACTAACGCATAAGCAATAAAGCCGACAGCGATTCCATCCACAATATTGTAAGTGACCACAGACAAGACAATCATCAATGCCATCGCAATTCAGAATTCTGGTTTTTTTCATTCAATATTACTAATATTAGCAACCATTAAGAAACCAATGTAAATCGAAGCTGCTCCGGTGATACAACTTGGAATCATTTTAAAGATCGGCAGTAACGCAATCGCAGCGAGATACAAGATTCCAGAGAAGATGGCAGCGACTCCTGTTCGTGACCCTTGCCCCATTCCGGCTTTTGTTTCTAACGCATTCACGATTGGCGAACAACCAATGGCAGCTGTTCCAACACTAATCGCACTCATGACACGGAGTTGTTTTTTAACTTCGTGGTCAAATTCTGGTGTTCCAACTTTGGCGATATCATCCATGATAATCACATACGATGCTCCCGAAATATTAAACAACGCAATAATTGAGAATAAGAAGATCGAGAGATAGATTGTTGCTGACGATCATACTTTACTACTTTTAATCCCATCCGCCATAAAGTGCGTGAAATTATAAGTGAAATCAAGGTCCTCGGCCGCATATTTTCAACCAACTCATTTTGATGCTCCGAAATTATCGTTTACAAGAGTGGAATCAACAGTGTTTGCGACAATGACAGTAATTATTAATCCGACAATCATTGCGACAGCGACTCCCCCAGGGATTTTTTTAAAGTGAAATAAGAGAATACAGAAGATGACACTCATTCCAATAATAATCCCTGGTCAATGGGTTTTTATTCCTTCGTGCCCCGCAACTGGCATCCCATATGAGGTATTAAATCATCCCATTGAATTCAATCCCACATACATAATAAAGAACCCAAAAGCAACAGTAATTCCAATTGATAAGCTTTGGGGAATTGCTTTTAAAATAAATGTTAGTAATTTGGTATAACAGATAATGACAAGCAATACTGATGATAGCATTGTCGCTAACATCGCAACGGTAATCCCAACACTCTTATCATCAAAAGTGCTCACAATATTAAAGGCAAACATCGCATTTAATCCCATTGCTGGGGTTGCCAATGTTGGCGTGTTACTACAAAATCCCACGGCAATTGAACCGACACCAAGGACAAGACAAGTGACTAAGAATATTCCGTGTAACCCAGCAGAACCTTCGCCAGCAATTCCAATAAAACTATTTTCCACATTAATCATATAAATTAAAGCGAGAAAAGCGGTAAAACCACCTAGTAGTTCTTTTTTTCAAGTTGCCTTACGTTGTTCAAACTTAAAAAAGCGTTCAACGGCAAAGCGAAACTTGGTTTTCTTCTTTGTTTCTGTTTCCATAAATCCTCCAACCTGTTTTATTTAACCATACCTGGCATAAAAAAATAAAGTAATTTTGAAATTACTTTATTTAACCTATTAAATTAATGAATGTCATTTATGAATTAATGATCCTAAGTAAACAACTAAAACAATTACAACTAAGTAACCGGCAATTAATCCACCGTAATTTCAGATGTATTTTTTGGTATTACTTGATCCATCTTTAATCATAGCAGTATCATTTGTCACTAATTCTTCATCAGTTTTATTAGTACTATCAATTGCGTCAGCAATTCATTGAGCGTCACGATATTGACTGATATGTTTTTTGTACAATACCATGGCATCGGTTTGAGCAATTTTACCATCCATTGTTCAATCGGGGTCATACCCAATCATGATGTATGAGAAATGATTTAAAAGATTAAGGCTTGTACCTAATTTTAAACTTCCCACATAATCACTGAAACTATCGTTGATAAATTTACGTAATGTGGTATTTTTATCAGAATATGAATATCTTCCACCATTTTCTTTGGTCGAAATTCCGATTGTAAATAATGGGTCACGTAAATCTTGGAACCCTGTCATTAAGGCACCAATCATCGCACGGTATTCGTTATATG
>JALAGN010000069.1 GCA_022712415.1 Spiroplasma sp.
CGCCAAAAAATCATGTATTTTTTTAATTTTTTTTACAACCAACAATAATTTAAACTAATTTTTAAAAAAAAAAAAAAAAGGTGGAATTTATGTTATTCTTTTGGAGTGGGGGAGGTATTCTGCATGAAAATTAGATGATTGTTATTTAAACAAGGGTTTAAATCAATCTTTAAGTACAAATTACAGTTCGTTATCATTACAATTCTGACATTTATTGCTGCTCTGTATTTAGTTGCAACAATATCGACTAGTCAACGGATTGATACGTTGTACGATGAGGTAATGGGTTCAGCTGAGCAATTCGATTACACATACAATAAGAAAATTACAAATTCCAATAATACGGTTACCAATTTAAATGATATTTACATTCCAATGAACGACTTCGTTAATGGTGATTACACTAACGACGGAACAAGCACAGGAGTAAACTTCTTCTTATCAGACTTCGGAGATAATGATGATCACGATTCAACATTTATCTCTGATGCCTTCGCTCAAGAAAAATGACAAGAAATCTTCGCATCACAATATGTTAGTTGAGATGGCGATGATGGGCATTATAATGGCGGCGATGAAAATAATATTTTTAAAGGTGAATGAGATACTGCTAAAGAAAATTCAGATCCTAGTAAAAATATGCAACCTCGTTTTGGACAACTAGGAGTTGTGACTACTTCATATGCCATCGATTCTGGAAAAGGTGATTCTCACTTTAGTATCGAAGCAATGTCAGGGATTAATTCATTAAATGAAACTGTCGAATACAACGGATATGGTTATAAAAACTATGGTTTTGCCTTTACCCGTTTTACAGCAACAACCGTTGCTTATTTAATGGACCAATTTATGCAATATTATTTTGGTGATACTGATAAAGCAAAAGACCACCTTGCTAAAGTTGATGCAACTAGTCCATTAGTTGTTCAATATTTAAAAAATAACCAAGATGAAGTTGCTTATTTAAACAACATGATCTATGGAAAAGATAATTTAGACATCAATAATGATGACTGAATGTTTGCCGGATGAAGAAGATTGAGTACAAACTTTCAATCTTGAAGAGATTCAACAATGCCAGATAGTGTTCGTTATCAAAAAGACCCATTATTTACATTAATGTATGCTGCTTTTTCATCGTTATCTTTTGAAATGTTAAATGACATTATCAGCTTTGAAAAAAATGTTTGATCGGCTTTTAAGGCATCAGATGATTATACAAAAGCTAAGGCTGATACAAGTCAACCGCTTCAAGATGCAATTCCAGCCGCTTATGCTAAATTTAATCAAACTCAAAACGGAGTTGCTAAAAACTTAACTATTTACAATGGTGATACAGTTAGAAAGCAAGTTGGTGGCGGAGATGCCACTCAAATTGTAACATATGAAGCAAGTGCTGTTTCACATATGGTTGCTGACTATGAGTTTATCTTTGGAAAAGAATTTAAATTAGGCAGCACAGAAAAATACAATGATGCAATTGGTAGCGACCATGTCGCCAACTTCATTGTGAACGACACTAAAACGCAATACAAAAAAAGTATTCTACCTGGTGACACTAACGACACTGGAATGGATAGCTTTAACAAATATCAAAATGGATTACGTGGGATGACAAACCCCATCCAATATTCTTCAAGTGATAACAAATATACATCGTTATCAATCGACACATCATACAGTGTGATAGGTCGTTTTGAATGAAACCAATCGTTCCAATCATCGCGTGGGGGATTAAATAATTCCTATACTGATATGGATTTAGCGCGAGAATGAAGTGATGCAAAAGAAATTACAGCATCAGGAAAAAACAACTTCATTACCGAAAAATTCCATCAAGAGATGGCAGCACAAATCACCGGAATGGATCTTTATGTTCGTGAAGAAGGATACGTTTATGATTCTGCTTCGAAAAAATCATACCGTTTCGTCATTGATGACGCGGATGCGAAAGCTAAAGGTTATCAAGATATTGTTAAAATTGAGGGAACTACTGCCACAAGTGAAAATGAAATTTTAATTAACGAACAATTTGCCGTTAAAAACGGTTACAGTGTTGGTGATGAAATCAACATTGGAGGAGTTCGTAAAATCATTTCTGGTTTCGCTGTTGATTCATTAAGTTACTATCCATTAACTGACATGACAATTGGTAGTCCAGATATTGTCAACGGTGGGATTATCTATCTGACAAAAGAGTCGTTAATTAACTTAGCAAAAGCTGCTGGGATTTCAAACTCAATTAGTATGAATAACTATTATTTCCTAAAAAAAGCAAATGATAATGTTAACGTTGATGACAGTATTAAACTTTTCAGTGCTTTAACTAGCACTAGTGTTAGCAACATGACTGTTTCAAGTGATATTCTGCAAAATCAATCTGATTCACAATACTGAAATAGTTACAACGATTGAAGTAATGGGAATAACGTGGAGCAATTTGCCGAAACTAACTTCCAAAAAAACTGAACTATTCAACCAACATTCTCAAACTCATTGAAAATTGTGGCGATTGGAATCTCAGTCATTATTCTTGGTTTATCATTCATCGCGATTGCGTTTGCAATCCGCAAAAACATTCAATCAAATGCAACTCAAATTGCTTATCTGAAATCATTAGGAACTAGATCAGGGGAACTGGCGTTCTCATACATTGGTTACTCTGTTATCATTACATTCCTAATTGTGCCATTGGCTTGAGTTGTTGGGGGATTAGCGCAAGAATTGATTGTGCGGATGTTCATGCAATACTTAAGTACCGAACTATTCCAATTCGTCTTTGATTGAAAAATTCTCTTAATCTTTATGGCTATTATTGGTTTATCGTCATTTATCTTCTCGATTTTAATTGCGATCTTCTATAACCGAAAATCAATTAATAAAATCTTACACGGGACATATGTCACAAAACTGAAATACAAAGATAAAGGGGGACACGGTCTCTTTAATAAATTACCATTTAATAGTCGTTTCAACTTGAAACTAGCGAGAAGGGGACTTGGTTCTGTTATTACGATTTCAATTACCTCATTAGTCTTAACAGCTTTAATTACATTCTTTACCTTTATTCCAAGTATTCTGGAAAAATACATTAATGATGCTTATACTTTCTTCCAATACGATAACGCGTATAGTCAAGAAATCCCATATGCTAATTCACCAATGTCAGCAAAAGCAACAGATGCTTGAAATGGAATTGATCGCATTGAAGAAGACAATAACACTGATAAATTAAGTGGTTCTGATTTTGGGGATTACATGTATACATTTTATGATGACCCAACTGAATACGGTCAATCAGTTAGTGAAACTGGAATCATGGCACCGTTTAAAGCGAAAAGTGATACTGATTACACAACTGAAGACAAAAACGTTCAATGATTACAAGAATACCTATATGGTGCAGCGGGAGCTGCTGGGGATGATACTGACAGCGATGATATTGCAAGTAACTCATTCTTAATGGTCTTACTTTCATCATTAATCGATCGTCTGGTAACACCAACTGGATTATCAGTTTCAATGGGACAATTTGAACAAATGCTAGCGACTTCGCTTTACACTACATTTAAAGCAGATGGAAGCGGGGACAGTTATTCTCCTGATGCAGCATACGAACGATTATCAACATTAATCAACTCAAGTGCGGCCTTAAAAGAAGGAATCCCAACCTTAATTCAAACATTGGCTCCGTCATTTGACTTTACGCCAACCGACGACTGAAGAAAAACAATTATCTTCTTACTAGAATCAATGATGCCAAGTTCATTTGATAACTACTTAACTTCAGATGCTCGTATTGGTCAATTCAATATCGGGATTAATACTGAAGAGTATGTTCCGGGAAAAGAAACACTAGCAACTAATGTTGATGGTGTGATGTCGGATGGAATTGCTGTCAACATTGATGGTTTAAAACAAAACCAAAATGTCTACCGTTTAAATAATCTAAATACTGGTGACACTTTCTTAGATGATGCGACTGTTAAAATGTTGACCGATCTATTTGAAGGTAATGGCGATCCTGATGAATTAAATAGTGAAATCAGCCAATTACAAAGTATGGGACTATACAACAGCGATACATCGACTGTTAACATCCCGGTCATTGTTAATAAAACAATGAACAAAGTTATTGATTACAGCAAAAATGTTGATTTACAAACTAACGTGATTAAATTATCGCAATTAGCTAGTCAATCTGATTACATATCAACTATAATCCCGAAAGGCGCATGAATTTACGATAACCGTGACTACGCTGCTTATAGTGGAAACGATCAAGAATGATTAAATCCTTACGAATTATCATCGGCTCACTTTATTGATGAATATCAATATAAAAAATCTGATGATAAATATCAAGTTCTAAAAGACACTTCATACTTTAACGAACTTGTGCAAAATGCAGATGGAACATACAGTAATAACTTTAGACCATACTATAACTATGCCAACTTGCGTCTTTACTTCCCTAAATCAGCCGTTGCTAATGTTAACGACTTAATTGCCGGAGGATCAAGAGCTGATGTCGATCGAAAAATTTCAGACGATTCTGATCCATTAGGAAACCAAAAAGGTTGATATGGTACAGTGTCTGGTAAACAAGTTCCTGACACAGTTAAAACTGCTTGAAATAATAACCGTACTAGCGGAACAACTGACAGTGAAGAATGATTATTCATTGATCCATACAACATGCAATACTCAACACTATATGATGGGGACGGTTCTGTAAGTATCGATCAATATAATTTAACTGGTTCACTTGTAACGTTCCAAAATGAAAACATTGATGCTGCTAGTTCGTTAATTGTAACTGGTAAAGAAAAAAATGTCACAAAATACGTTAAAAATATTAAATTCAAACATGTTGATACTTTGAAAACTTACAACGATGACGCGATTGTGGCCGATCAAGATTTATTAAACCTTGTGATGGGTTATGATACTTCGAAATTTGTTTCAGTCAACAACACACCAATTGGTGACCAAGCGGCTTATTCATACGCGCTTGGTAATGGGCAATCTTTAAATGCCTATGACTTCCGTTCGATTGACAGCATTAAAAATGCAAAATCAGACGAAGCGGCGAAATATGTTTACGGGGCAAATACGCTATTTGGTGGTAATACTTCAAAAGCATTGCAAGCTTCGACACAAAGTCGTTGATTCAACAAAAAATATTCAGGCATTGTTGAGCCAATCGGAATTACAACCACCTTTAAAGCAAGTACCACAAACGGATCTGGTTTCAGTACCATTCCGGGGGCCTTTGACCAGTTCTTAAACAACTTGTCATCGCCTTATAGCGGAATTGACTTAGCGTCTGCTCGTGTGGGAGTTATTGCTTCGATCGCCCGTGTTATTTTAGGAGTGGCAATTCTTGCCATTGTCGCAGCGATTATTATTGCTGTGCTCTTCTTATCATTAATGGCCGATGCCTTTGTCGCTCGTTACCAAAGATTTATTCTGGTAATGAAATCACTCGGGTACCGTAGGGTCAATATTATAAGTAACGTATTAAGTGTTCAAATGATTCTGAATGTCTTTGCTATCGTCATTGGTGTCATCGTCGGATCAATTTTGACAAGAGTTGTCTTGAATATTGCGAATGCCAGCTTTGACTTTGGTGTTCCATATGTTGTTGTGTGATGAACACCAATTGTGGTCCTAGCAATTATCTTTGGATCATTAATAATAAGTTACGTCTTATCAATGACAAAAACCTTAAATTCAAAACCAACGTTATTATTTAAAAC
>JALAGN010000070.1 GCA_022712415.1 Spiroplasma sp.
ATCAAAATCAGTAATATCAGTGATCATAATTAATGAAACATCACTTTTCATCAGATAATAATATTTATTCTCGGCACTTCTATCAAGCACTTTATTTAAAATACATGTCTTAATAATTGCACGTGCATCTTCGTCGTTTTCATCCTCAACTAAAGCTTGAATCGAGTCGAAGAAATTATGTTCCACTTCCTTTTGAGACATGAGCATCATAGCGAAGGGAATATTTGGACTTTGGGATGGCAATATAAACTGCCCCTTTCCTTTGAACATAGTGTTGTTAGAGTTGCCATTAAGAACTACATCAATAATCAGAGGAGTTGTTCAATATAATTGGTCCAATTTGTCCATGTTAGCAATTTTAAAATCCACGTAAGCCGAAAAACCAACGCCGTATTTCTGATGCAATTCCTCATACAAAATCGGTTTGACATAAACTGACATTCAATTAGTAATATAACTTTCGTCACCGATTGATTCGGGTCACAACTTATCGTGATCTTGTAAGTCTTGGATTCACTCTTCTTGATTATCTTTTACAACTTGCGCCAAATCGATAGTATCGTTATCGGGTTTAGCATCACAAGAAGCTACAAAATTAAATGGCGCCAACAAAACAAGCGAATTACAAATACTAATTAGTTTTTTAAACTTAAACATTGTCACTACACTCCCCTTCACTACAAATTAATTATAAATCGTTCGAGCTGACAGTTCAATTTACCTCACAGCTTCATCGCGTTTTATTAGAACATTGAAATATTTATCACCTTTTTTATGTAAAAATTGACAAGATATTTCTGAGATGTCACCTTTTAACTGTTTAATAGAATCGACTTGAATTAAATTTTTGTTCTTTACCAAATATCCTGATTCCGTAATAGTCATTCAGGTCATACCCCGAACCTTTGACAATATACGAGCATTAATTTCGTCGTGAATATCATAATCATTATTAAAGTGACTCAAGGTGGTGCATCAAGAAGAAAAGAATTTATTCTTATCATCAACCCTAACGTGTGGGACAACATTTTCGTCTTGGCTTGGTCAATAAAATTCCCCAGAACCGTAATAAACGTTTTCTGTTCTTAGCGTTGGCTGAATTAAGATTAATGGTGCGACCGTTCAATAATTGTAGTCAAGATCGGCACCATTTTTCAAACTAATGGTAATATTTTTTTCGGGTTCATCGATATTTGAGAGCATTTGTAGATATAAATAAGGTTTAACTTTGGTATTAAATCAATTATCCATTAACTTGGCTTCTGATTCTAGCTGTTGATACTCTGGATATTTAATGATGTCTGGGAGATTAGCCGTTCAAGTTGCGGCGTTGTTTTTCGCAATTTGTGTCAAGGAATATGGGCCGACGTTTGGTCGTGCATGACACGCGACAACATTGGGGGCAACCGTCGCCACACCAAATGAAAGTGCCATTCAAAATGATAATCATTTTTTCATTGTAATTCCCCCTCATCACTCTAATTATAACGACAAATTAAAAAACCCACACAGGATTTGTGTGGGGTAACTAAATATTCAAAAAAATATTCTTGTTGTATTTTAAAAAGACCAATTCAAAAAACACAACTATGATACAATCATTTTCCTAAGTAACAGTGCAATCACAACGGCCGATTGTCTCACAAACTAAAATTTATTTATATTTTCGCCCCGAAGGACTACAAATAAGATACTCCAATTTTGAGTGATTTTCAACTATAAAATGAATAGTTCTTCACTAAAATTATCCCGGAAGAACTGATACAGCGATTTAATGTTCCGTAATTTCAACATATCTTTTTGCCCTTCATCATTAATGAAGTTCACATAAATGTGTTTGCGTGAAGCATTAAAATCAAAAGCAGCAATCGTATTTAATTTAATAACTTGTGACATAAAGACAATGGAATCTTTGACAATAAAAACTAAATAAGTATCACCAACAAGAGAAATCGTCAAGATATAAACAAGGACTAACACAGTGTAGACAATGTATCCAGCCGATAACATTCAACGCACGGTGTCGTTACTCATTAGCGCCGCAAAAACAAAGCAGACAATTTCATAGATAAAGACCAGTGGGAGATACAAGAACGAAACTTCGTATAAGAAATTACGTACATGCCGACGAAGATAAACGGCTGTTGCATTTTGTAACAGCGGTTTTTCAATCCGCAGTTTATTAAACAACGTAATGCAATAATAAAGAAAAATCGCCGTGTCAATGACAACAAAGATCATTCCTGATATGACAATTGGTTCTTTTAACATAATGTCCTCCTTAAATAAAAAAACCACAAATGTGGCTCTTTATTAGATTAAGTTGTTTTCTTTCATCACTTTTTCTAAAGATGCGATTGCGTCAGCAGCATCAGCACCTTCAGCAACGATTTCAACTTCTGCTCCTTGTTTTACAGCAAGCGCCATAACGTTCATGATTGATTTCAAGTTACCTTCTTTTTCACCAGATTTAATTTTAATATCTGATGCAAATTTAGAAGCTTCTTTTGAAATTACCGAAGCCGGTCTAGCGTGTAGTCCAACAGGGTCTGTAATAGTAGCTTTGAATGAAGCCATATAATATTCCTCCTTAGTATCCTATTTATTATAATACGACTAGATTAATTTTGGGCGATATATTACCCTTTTTTATAAGATATTTAGATTTTTTTTCAGACCTCAGAGTTGATTGGAACTGTTTGGACCTTTCATTGCGGGTCGTTAAACGCCGCAATAAACTGGCGTCCCAGAATTTTTGTCACAACCCCTTGCCCAAAGAGCATGTGATTAATGATATCTCCAACTTGTAAATCAGTTACAATATCAGGTGACGCTTCTTCTGTTGCCGGACCGAGGTTAGAACTCATTTCATTAATTGAGTGGAAGAAGATATCGCGTTCCACTTCCAAGAAGTCGTGGTTTAATTCTCGTAAGAAGCGTGATTCATGTAAATTACCACCGGTCATGTTGGAATACTCACCATTGACGTACGTAATGTATAAGCGTTCTTTTGCTCTGGTAATCGCAACATAAAGGGCACGACGTTCTTCTTCTAAGGCGTGTGTACTAAATTGGGCACGTGATGAAGGGAAGATCCCTTCGTTCACACCAACAATAAAGACCACTTTACTTTCTAGCCCTTTGGCCGCGTGAATTGTCATCAAGGAAACAGCGTTAATCGCAGTTTCTTGAACGGCATTTTTCCCAAGCAGATCTGATTGACAGAAAGCATCTAAATAGTTTTCAGTTCCATGTTCTTCACTATCAAAGTTGTCCATGAAAATATCCATTTGGTCAAAGTAAGCCTGAATATGTTCTTTACTATCGATATAATTGTCCGAAGTTACTTTTAAAAGGTTGTCATATTCAAACTCATTCATGAGAACTTTCACAATTTCTTTGACAGTGCGGTTTTCTTGATACATTTTTAACCCTTTGGTAAAGGCCTTAATTGCTCCAACCATATTTTTACTAATACTTAATACTACTTCCGGGTATTCCACCATTAGATTGAAGATCGAAATTCCCATTGCTGTTGCTTCAGTCCCAATTTTAGCAATTGTGACTGTTCCTACTTTTGGAATTAAAGCAAGAACACGTTCTGTTGCATAACTATCTTGTGCTTGAACTGCTAATAACATTGAAGAAAGATCTTTTATGACCTTACGATCGCGGAACTCAAGGCCGCCCACCATTTTGAAGGGAATTTTTGAGTTAGAAAAAGCCCGTTCAAAGTTAGCAGAAAGTGCATTGATACGGTACAACACAAAAATGTCACTATACTTGTATCCTTTGTCCGCCACAAGTTCCTTGATTTGGTTTGCGACATAGCGTGCTTCAAAGGAACTGGTTTGAGCCGATGACAATTGAATGGGAAAGTTCGCTTCATTAATACTGTAAAGGTTTTTTTGAATCCGATCTTTGTTGTGATCAATAAATTGGTTTGCTAACTCGAGAATTTTTTGGGTTGAACGGTAGTTCATTTCCAATTGAATTGTTTTCGCATTTTTAAATTTCTTTTCAAAGTCCATGATGATGCGCATTTCGGCCCCTCGTCATGAATAAATGGTTTGGTCTGGATCTCCCACAACAGTGATTCCTTTGCGACCAGCATTTAATCAGAAAATAATATCGAATTGAATTTGGTTAGTATCTTGAAACTCATCAACCAAAATGTAATCAAAGCGCCCTTGTCATTTTTCTAGAATCGCTTTATTTTGGTTGAATAAACGATGGACTTTTAAGAGTAAATCATTAAAGTCAACATAATTGTTCAGTTCCAATTCACGTTCATATAATTTATAGATTTTAGCGTTTCGACGGTCCAACTCGCTTGTCGCAAATTGTGCCGCTTCAATTGGATCAACAAAACTATTTTTTCATTTCTCAATTGGGTAAAGCATTTTTTTGATTTCATGATGACTCTTGATATCAATTTTTTCCTCTTTGACAATTTTACGGACAATTTGTTGTTGGCGCGAATCATCAATAATCGTAAAGTTTTTTTGCAGGTTACAATTTTCTGCTTCAATTCTTAAGATGCGGGTACACAATGCATGGAAGGTTGAAATAAAGGGTTCCCCATTTTCGCTCCCGATCATTTCACGTACCCGTTCTTTCATTTCGTTTGCTGCCTTATTGGTAAAAGTCACAGCCAATATTCGTGACGGATAAATATTGAGGGCCGAAATTAAGTAAACAATTTTGGTTGTAATAACACGGGTTTTTCCCGACCCAGCACCAGCAACAATTCGTAATGGTTGGTCGCAAGTGACCACACTTTCGAGTTGGGCCTCGTTCAGGCGTTCCATTCAATTATTTTTCATCATGATCGTCCCCTTCCAGGATTTTATCTATTTCATTGACATCAAATGCTCCGGGCATATTTTGCTCCAAGTGTACATGGTTTTCCACTGGTTTATCTTCCTCTTTTGCCACTTTGTCGTACTCGTGATAGACACAATAGATTTTGAAACGAAAATCAACCGCTGATTGGTGGTCAGCTTGTCCCTTGATTGTCACTCCAACATAGAGAAATCAAACAAAGTAAAATAGCGATCCAACATTTTGGAGCACGATGCAAACTGTAACATAAGTTTGGATGCTACCATCAGGGTTCAAGTATTGTGCGACAACCACTGTTGCAATTTGCGTTAGTAATTGAAAAAACCACGGAATAAAGACGTGATAAATTTCACGCCCGAGTACTTCGCGGAAACTGATTTTATCACCAGTAAGGTGAATTAAGCGAAGTCCAAACATTAATTTTCCAATTGTATTACCGCGACATCAGTAAGCTAACAAGATAAAGTAAAGAAACATCAAGGCAAAACTTGATGTCACCAGAATAGCGGCACTTGCTCAATCGTGAGCGTGATAAAAGAACCCCAGAATTACACCCGGAATGCAGGAAATAATGACATCAACCAGTCTCGCAAAAAAAATTCGCGTTAGACTGGCTGGTTTCATTTCGTCTGTTGCGAATTTTTCGTTAATTTGTGATTCCATTATACGGCCTTCAATGTTTCTTTCATTCATTTACTGAAGTTTTCGACAATCTGAGTAAATGTTTGATCGCGCTTCGCATTATAGATGGGGTTGGTTTTCATAAACCCTTCCCGTTTGTCATCAAATTTTCGTTGGGTAAAAGCAATCGCTTTTTTCATCAATACTTTATTATTGTATTTTTTAATTCATCACAATCAAATGTGCACAATAATTTTATAGTACGCATAAATTAAGTAATCGTTTAACTCGCGGAAACGGTTGATGCGACGGTAGTAGTTAAAAATATGTGGTCATTGGTTAACTAAGTCAAAGATTGAGAAATTAGTTTCCTCAATTTTTGCTTCAATTAAAGCGTCTGATTCAATAAACATATATTTTGTCGCTTGTCCTAACACCTTATAAGTGAACAGTAAATCGTAACGCAAGAAACGACGGAAACGGAATTGGTAACTTTTAATATTATCGAGTTTAAAAGCTTTAGCTTGAATCAAATCATTAATGTAAGCAAATGGGGTTTGATCGGTTTTTAAATCGTACACTTTGTTGACATCAACATAAGTTTTGGTGTCTGAATCAGCTAAGCCAAAAAGATGGACTTTGTATTCAAATACATCAATTTCCCCGCTTTTTTCGTACACTTTTTTGATTTCCGCAACTTGATTTGGCATTACGTGGTCACTCGCATTTAAGAAGACAGCGTATTTTCCCTCTGCCAATTCAATTCCGGCATTTCATGACACTGCCACACCTTGGAGTGCTGCATTTTCAATTATCTTACAGTTATCGTGTTGTCAGAAAACATCACGTACGTAATCGTTTAACTCATCCGAATTCTCTTCCACATCAGAAATTAAGATCAATTCAAAATCTTTATCAGTTTGGTTTAAAATTGAATCCAACACAATTTTAGTTGCATCAAGACCAACTCCATTAATAGAGTAAATATAAGATAAAAACATTAAAAGACCTCCTTTACCTTTTTATTTTACACTAACTAGTCGAGTAGTTAGCGGACTATTCAAGGATTTTTTGATAATGCGCCTGTTGCTCTCTTTGTTTTTCCCGAATCATTAATTCAATAAATTCTTGTTTTTCAGTGGCATTGGTTAATCAAATGGCTGGATAATACATCGCCACGATTAAGACTAAGCATGATAACGAGTACAACCCACTTGCTCATCAATTTCCCGAAGATATCATTCCGATCGCAAAGAATGGTAAGTTATCAATAATTAAGTAGTCAGAATATTGACTAGTTAAATTATGCATTGTTTCTAAAGCGGGCGTTCCATTAACGCATAGTCACACATAGATCGGCATAATCACTGACATTAATAGCGACGGCACTAAGAAAATAATGTTAAAAGTTAATGGTAATCCGTATGCCATTGGTTCAGTAATATTAAAGAATGATGGCACAATTAGTAATCAACCAAGTAAACGATAATCACGACGTTTTGAGAACAGAATAATCGCAACAGCAATCGCAAACGATGCCGCACTTCCCCCAATTGAGATGTACGAGTGAATTCCTTCATATGTAAACGTATTATTGGAAATTTGACCTAAATCTTGTAGGAAAATGGGGTCCGAGACCGCATGAATAATTGGATCTGGTTGAATCCCAACAAATCATAGGAGTTGTTGGACAACTTGAATTCAAATAACGTTTCCAAGTGAGTTTGATGTAAATCCAACTGCTTTTAAGACAGCAACGGTAATAACTCCTTGCAAGTCATAAACCCGGAATTTCTCCCCGGCAAAACCATACGAAACTTCCCCGATTGTTCCTAATTCAAAAATCATAAACGAGAACGCGGCAAAAATTAACACACAAATTAACATTGGTAAGAACGAGTTAAAAGTTTTTGCAATGATGGGTGGAGTATCGTTGGGTAAGTGAATTCTTAAACGCGGACTTTGCGCCAGTTTGGCATACAATGGCGGACAAGATAGCCCAACGACTAACGGAATTAACGCTTGGGATTTCCCAAAAATTCCGGTTCATCCGTCTTTTCCGTCAATACTCAAGACTTGATCACCCGATAAGAGCGCAAGGATTTTTCCTTCCATCGCAATCATACAAATTAACGAAATAAAAATCACAGCAAACCCGTCGGTATGCGTGTAATATTTTGACATATTTCAGGCTAACGCGACTAATAGAATTAACGAGAACGTCTCGTTAATTCCATCACTAATAATTAAACCAAAGCGACTAAAGTGTTCGATGACATCTTTTTGTCCGGCATTAAAGTTAAAGAGTGAAAATAACCCGTATGTACTGGTTGAGAAAATAAAAGTGTTAATTAACGAGAAAAAGGCCGACATAAAAATAAACGGCATTACAGTAAAGAAGGCTCCTCGTAAAGCTGAAATGTATTCTTTATTCATAAAACGAGTTGTTGTATGAACAAGGTTTTCGCGCATTTTTGTAAAAGTGATTGCTTCACTTTTTCCTTCATTTAAGCGTTTTTCATTTTGTAAGTTGATTAAGTTGTTTTTATCCGCTCTGGGGACACTCATTCCACGCAATTTTAATTCGTTTAATTTAATCACTAAATCGTATAAATTGGGATCTAAGTTAACAATATTTCTTCAACGCAAAAAGAAAATTCTTAAGCGTAAGAATTTGTAATATGGATGCGCCTTTTTAAAGACACGAATTAAATGGTTTCTTGTTAAAAGTGAATCACGGTGCACACGTTTGTGGGTTTCCGCGTTTTTCTTTTTCGCCGCTTTGATTTTCATAATATATTCAGCACGACGTTCTTTCACCTTCGGTTTTTCGGCGTCTCAGCGTTCTTTTAATTGCGCTTTTAATTTATCGATTGTTTCAAGAATGTTTTTTTCTTCTTTTTCACAAATGTCATACGATCTTTCTAACTTCGCAAAGTCCGCTTTTTGTCTTTCGCTTCGTTGGTCCATTTGATAACGACAAGCATCGTTTAATTCCGTAATCCGGTCATGGTAGTTTTGTTCTAGACGTTTTAGGTCTGTCGCAAAATATTTTGCCCGTTTTAAGTCGTTAATGTGTTTTTTCTTAGTTTCAAGAATTTGTTTGGCAAAATCATCTTTAATTTTGTGTTGTGCCGATTGGAGCAAGACCGAAAAGGCCCCTTTACGACCTTCAACCTCAGTCATAACTTTACGAACTTTCACGAGACGAGTTTGCAAACTGTTAATTTCGCGAGCGATTGAATTTATTTCTGGATATTTTGAGAAATTCATTTTCATATTCTGTTCCCCCGACTAAGACACGTTTAAATAATTTTATATCAAATCAGTGTCGATTTAAAGACGAAAGCAGATTAGATTGAAAAAGCCCCTAATTAATAAGGGCTTTTGGACGAAAAATTACATTAAAGTGTGTTTTTCATTAGAATTGTAAGTTTTTTGGTGTTCTTGGGAACGGTAACACATCACGAATATTTCCGGCACCAGTTAGATACATGATAAGACGTTCAAATCCTAATCCGAATCCAGCTGATTTGTAATATCCATATTGACGAAGGTCAATGTATCAAGCAAGTTCTTCGCTATTAATTCCCATTTCGTTACAACGACGGATTAATTTATCATAGTCATCTTCCCGTTGTGAACCACCGACTAATTCCCCGATTCCAGGAACTAGTAAGTCAACGGCGGCAACAGTTTTACCATCATCGTTTTGTTTCATGTAAAACGCTTTAATATCTTTTGGATAGTTTGTTACGAATGTTGGTGCGTTGTTAATCACCTCACAAATATAACGTTCGTGTTCTGTCCCTAAATCAAGACCGAACTCAACATTGTTTTCCTCAAACTTGTGTCCGTCTTTAATCGCTTTTTGTAAAGTGGTAATTACTTCTTGATAAGTCATAACAATGTATTGTGAATTTAAAACAGCTTCCAGTTTCTTAATTAATCCTGGTTCTAAGTTTTCATCACAATAGGCAATTTCATCAGCACATTTGGCCATAACTTGTTTAATGACAAATTTTAAAAGATCACCAATCACTTTGATGTCATCTTGTAAATCACAAAAAGCAATTTCAGGTTCGACCATTCAGAATTCTGCCGCATGTTTTGAAGTATTTGAATTTTCAGCACGGAATGTTGGACCAAAGGTGTAAACATTACGAAATGCTTGCGCATATGCCTCGGCATTTAATTGTCCCGAAACAGTGAGTGATGCTTTTTTACCAAAGAAGTCATCTTCATATTTAGCATCTTCACGGGTGGTCACAACAAATGTTTCTCCTGCTCCTTCAGCATCGTTTGAAGTTAAGATTGGTGAGTTAACATATAAAAAACCTTTCTCATTAAAGAATGAGTGAATGGCAAAGGCAGCTTCAGAACGAATGCGAAAAATCGCATTGAATTTTTTGGTTCTTGCTCTTAAGTGCGCAATCTCACGGAGAAACTCTGGTGAGTGTTCTTTTTTTTGTAACGGATAATCCTCAATCGCTTGGTCAAGGGTTTTAATTTCAGATGCCACAATTTCAAATGGTTGTGGTTTTCCTGGTGTTAAAACTAATTTTCCTGTCACAGCAATAATGGTACTAATTCTAATTTTTTGGACTTCGCTTTCGTTGGTGATTCCAACCTTGTAAACAACTTGAACGTCGTTGACTGAAGTTCCATCGTTGACAACAACGAAACTCACCGCTTTCCCTTGGCGGTGCGAACGGACACGAGCAATAAACTCAACTGTTTGATCACTTAGCTTGGCGCTTTCTTTTAAAAGTTCTGATATTAACATCTTTTAATCCTCCTTATGAATAAAATATTTTTCTAAAAATAAACTAACACCATTATTTTGGACTGTGTCAGTTGTGTGGGTCGCAATTGCTTTTAGTTCCGCAATGGAATTACCCATGGCGACAGAAGTTCCGGCAATTTGAAACATTGAGATATCGTTTGATCCATCACCAAAAACCATTATGTCTGATAGCGGAATATTAAAGTATTCGCTCAGGAATTTTAACGCCTTCCCTTTTGAGGCATCAATATGATTGACGGTGTAAAATAATTTACCGTTTGATTCATCAAAAGTTCAATTCACAATATCACGGTGTTCATTTAAAATTTCATCAATTTCATCTTTGATTTCTTTGTTACAAATAATAGTTAGTTGGTGAATGTTGCGGGTCGCACTTTCTTGAATATGTTTTGTTTGTCAGTTTTTAAATCACGGATGTTTTAAAATTTCCGCCTCAACCACATTACTACCAATGTAAAGGACTTTTTCATCCGACGAAATGCAAAAGCAAACGTTTTCTTTGTTCTGACTCACGGTTTTTTCTAGTTGTAAGATCACTTCGTTATCAATCACAAGAGAACGAATTGGTTCTTGTTTTGAAATTTTCGAAATGTACGCTCCGTTTTCGGCCACGATTAAATCAAAAAACTTATCCATATGCATTTGTTGGCAATATGTGACAGCTGCATAATACGGTTGTCCGGTAATCCCAATAAATTTAAAATCTTGATTTTGCAATTTTTTAATTGTTTCAATATCTTTTTGATTTTTGAATTCCCCCTCAATTAAAATTGTGCCATCAAAATCTGTCGCAATTAATTTCACACTCATACTCTTATTCCTCCAAATTCATAATCATTTGATTTAAATAATAAGATACTCCTCCATCTGTTACAGAAAGAGTAGTTGTTGTTGCTTTATGTTTAACTGTGTCTGAAGCATTGTCCATCGCAATTGATGTTCCCACAACATCAAACATTGAAATATCATTATAATTATCCCCGAAGGCAATGGTTTTTTTCAAATCCACTTTTAAGTGGTCAGCAATAAACTCAATTGCGCTTCCTTTTGAAACATTCTCAGCATTGAATTCATAGAACGGCATATCCTCGTGGTCGTTTTTAATACATGGTAACATTGCACGATATTCTTTGGTAATTTCTAAAAATTGTTTTTCTTTTTCAAACGGAGTTAAGATCATCACTTGGACAATATCCACATCATCGCTCGCTTCTTGGTATGGTAGGTTCTCAAACGAATTTGCTCAGTCAATTTTATTCAAGTTGACCGAGGGACAAGGTACCCCATTTCAGTAAGCGGCATCTTTATCAGCCACAAAGGCGTACATACAAATGTCATTTGCTATCATCAATGTAAATAATTCTTGAATGACATTAGTGGCAATTTTTTTTACCATAATTGGTTCGTATTTTGATGCCTTCGAAACGATTGCGCCATTATTACAAATCACAAGATCGACATAGCGGTCAATGTATAGTTCTTTAGCAGCGACCGAAGCGGCATATCAAGTCCTTCCAGTTGCTAACACAATTTTATAATCTTGTGCTTGGAGACAACGAATCATGTCACGATCGTTATCGTTGGCGATTTCCCCATCCATTAATAATGTTCCATCTAAATCAGAAACAATTAAGTCAATATTTTTCACGAGTTTTTCCTCACTTCTTATATATTATACATTGAAGCACTCCATTTTGTAAAAACACAAAAAAATCACGATTAATCGTGATTTTAAAGGAGCGAATCCTCTTTTTGGTCGCGTTTGTCTTTAACGGTTAATTGTAATTCACTTTCAGCTGCTTCATATTGAATGTTGTTGTCATCCATGACAGCAATGTATTCCCCAATATGACGCTCCACTTCTTTAAAGTGTTCTTTTGTCATTAAGGCGTGAGTTCCATATTTAAATGTTCAAATATCGTCACCTTCAATTAATTTTGCCCGTTCTGCAAATACACGGTAAGAATCAATTGGATTCGTTACTTTATCGTTTTGGGCGTGCATAAAGAGAATTGGGAAAGCCGGTTTTTTGTGTTCCAATTTGATTTTTGTAATCACACTAGTTGCAAATCAATCAATGTCGGGATTAGTTTCCAGACGATTATGGTGTTCCATAATCTTGATGATTTGTTGACGAGCTTTTCTTTTTGGAATCACAATCAAGTGTTTATCACGAACGTGATGGAGCAAAGTAAAGATTGACTCGTACGCACTGTCACAAATTCCAAATTTCACTTTGTTCTTGTGACAGAATTCTGGATCCATCACACTTAAATAGGAAATTGAAAAGGCACCCATACTGATTCCGTATAAAGCAATTTGGTCAACTTTTTCTTTATCGTTTAGATATTGAATTGCTGACATCACATCATAAACTTCACGGGCCCCCATTGAGGTTAAGTCATTATCACTTTCCCCATGGCCACGGAAATCAATCGCTAAAACATTGTATCCCATTTTACGAAACATGATTGTATTGTAAAGAGCTCAATATTTGTGGCCACCAAATCAGTGACAAGCCACAACTCATTTTTTTGAGTTCGGGTTTCCACGGTAAATGACACCAGAAATATTCAGGTCATCTTTTGTTTTAAAAGTTACGTGCTCTAATGGTTTAGCATCCGAGATTTTTAATTCCGGACGTTTGTATCATCAGTTCATAATCCGATTCATTTTCACAAGTTCCAACGGAATATCAAGTTTCCCTTTTTTAATGCGTAATCTTGTGACTCAATTGGGTTTTAATAAATTTTCTAGTCATAAATAGATGCGACCGGTAATTCGACGGATCACATTAATGTAGGATATTTTTCTTTTCTTTTTATTGGTTTTTTTGACTTTTATTTTTTTTGCCATGAGATCAATACCTCCATTGATCCTTGAATCTCAAGTGGGGCAACACCATCAAAAGCAATCGCACTTTCACCAGCGCTAAATTTAACTCCGTTGATGGTTCCTTGTCCCTCCAAGACTGTTCATTGTAATCAATTGGTATCTTCCGGGCAACTTCAAACTTCACCTATTGTTTTTAGACGGAACAAAGTAAAGAAGTCGGAAGAGAAGACTAGTTTGTCGGCGCTACGCACTAACACACCGTTGTCGTCGGGAATCATTACATTATCAAGCGATTCTTGAATGTGTAATTCACGGGGTTGACCAGTTTTAGCATCCACACGATCGTAATCGTACAAACGATAAGTGATATCACTTGATCTTTGCAATTCGTAAACAACTACTCCGGGAGTAATGGCATGAATTTTTCCGGCTCCAACATACACAAAGTCACCTTTTTTAATGGGGACTTTTTTCAGTAATTGGTCTCAGTTCCCTTCTTGAATTAATGTTTCAAATTCTGCTTTTGTTTTGGCGTTATGTCCGTAAATCAATTCAGCATTTTCCGGGCAATCAATCACAAATCATGATTCTGGTTTTCCCAATGAATTGTGGTGTTTCATCGCATATTCATCATTGGGGTGCACTTGAACTGACAAGTAATCCTCTGGCGTAATGATTTTTGATAACAGTGGATAATCACCTTGGTAATCACCAAATAATGAACGATTTTGATCAAAGAACGCTTTTAAACTTTCTCCTTGTTCGTTGGCTTCTTCCAGGAATCCCATTCCGTTTTCGTGGGCTGAAATAACTCACGCTTCACCAATTTTTTTATCGCTCGGAATTTTGAAACCGAATTTTTTTAACCCTTGTCCCCCTCAAATTCGTTCTGAGAAGCTGGGAATAATTTTTTTAATTTTCATAATATCCTCCTGTATTTAACATTTATATTTTATACCATATATTTCGACAAAAAAACAAAGGTCAAACCTTTTGAATGCCATTTTGCTTGCACAAAATTAATTCGCAGTTTAACCTTTGGTCCTATTTTACATATTTGTTATTGTAATGATAAATTAGTAAATCGATAAAGTAGTGAAAAGGTACTGATTTTGAGAAATTCGCTTCCAATCCTCTTTCCATTTCTGTATCAACAAATAAGTAATGTATCACATCGATTTTGACGTTTGATTTTTTGTCCAACGATTTCCCTGAAATCACGATCACTTTTGCGTTTTTATCTTTCGCATCTGAAATCGCTTGCTTCAAGCGTGATGAGTTCCCATATTTTGTAAAGAAAATAAATAAGTCCTCTGAATCCGCTGTCGAGATTCGTTCATCAATTGTTTCTTGGTCAGAATCAAGTAAGTGCGTGTTAAAACCATAACGATAGAAATGGTTCGACAATTCGATAGCCGGACTTAACAATACATTTTCTCAGTTACATACAAAGATCCGTTTAGCACTACGCATGTAGTTTAATGTATCAAAAAGTGAACGCTTTTCGATTAAGTTGTGGTTCTTACGAATCACATTGATATATCCTGTCGAAATTTCTTCATCACCGTCTCTGATATCGTATTCTTCAGTCTCATAGTCATTAGCTAGGGCTAATGAAAAATCTTTATAACCATGAAAACGGAGTTTTTTTAACAATGCATAAATCGCACTATAACCAGTCCCAACTTCTTGCGCTAATTTTTCAATTTTCATATTGGTTTTAACGATTTCTTTTGAATGAGTTTTAATATAGTTTATCAGTTTTGTTTCGTTATTTGTGATTGCCTCTGCCGGCAACGTTGCTAATCTTCCGAAAAAAGATCTCATTTTTTTCACCTCGCATTACTTAGTTATTATTACACATTAGAACGGAAAATGCACATATCAAATGAACTTGTTGCAAAAAAAATACTAATTTATTGGCTTCTGTTGCCCCAAATATTCGGCCGCCAACTCAGCAATCATCGCTGCATTATCGGTACAATACGCTAAATTAGGGATACTTAATTGCACCTGGTATTCCTGACTAATGGCTGTTACTGTTTTTCGTAACAGTTGATTAGCACTCACTCCACCCGCAATTGAAATCATTTTTACATCAGGATTTAACTCCAATGCTCGTCGTAATTTGCGTGCGACAGCCTCAATGGCTGTTTTTTGGAATGAGGCACAGAACGAAGGAACATCAATTGCTTCGTTCCGGTTTTTTATTTTGGTAATCAGATTGATACTGGCTGTTTTTAATCCCGAAAAAGAGAAATCCAACGTGTTGTCTTGCATAATTTTAGGAAAGACATATTGACTGTCGTCACCTTGCAGTGATAGAGCATCAATTTTGGGACCACCCGGATAATCGAGTTTTAAGACACGGGCTACTTTATCGTAGCATTCGCCGATGGCGTCGTCTTGTGTTGTGCCAATCACTTCGAATTCAACTGGTGATTTTAATAAAACCAACTGTGTATGTCCACCGGACACAACAAGACTTAAAACCGGATAAGTGAATTTCTTTTCGATGTTAGCGGCATAAATATGGCCTTCAATATGATGCATTCCAAGCAATGGCACACCCAAATATTGGGCTAATGTTTTAGCAACAACCGCTCCCACAATTAAACTCCCAATTAAACCCGGTTTTTTTGTGTAGGCGACATGGGTAATATCCGCATATTGAATTTTGGCATCTTGGACCGCTGTTTTTAAGACATACGGAAAGTTTTGCACATGCAGGCGTGATGCCAACTCAGGCACAACCCCGCCGTATTGAATGTGATCTTGAATTTGTGACGAAATAATATTGGTTATAATTTTCCCGTCCCGTAAGACAGAAACACTAAATTCATCACAACTAGATTCAATCGCTAAAATAATCATTATAGTTTAAGTGTAGTTGCTAGTGCCAATTCAATCATTTCAAAGAATTTATTTTGACGTTCTTCTGGTGAAGTCGATTCACCAGTCACAAAACTATCCGAAATAGTTAGTAAGCAAGCTGCTTGTTTGTTGGTTGCTTTTGCATTGGCGAACAACGCATATGCTTCCATTTCCACAACATCCAGATTATGTTCTTTGGCAAAAGTCATTGAATCTTCAAAACGGTAAAAGACATCCGAAGAATGTGCTCGTCCAGTTTTTAAATTAACCTTTAATTCTGCTGCCGTCGCAGCAATCACGTCGTACAATGCTGGTGTAGCATCAATTTCACGGCTATCAATTCCGGCAGCTAGTTTCGCGTAATCACTTTCTCCAAAAGCTGTTTTCACATTAAAAGTGTCGTAAACTTTACAGTCAGCAACATACGATCCACACGAACCAATACGAATAATGTTTTTAACATCGTAGAATTTGAATAATTCATACGAGTAAATCCCGATGCTGGCGCATCCCATTCCACTTCCGGCAATGGTAACTCTCTTGCCTTGGTAAGTTCCGGTGTAGAAGAACATGTTCCTTACATCGTTGACTAACTTAGCATCAGTTAGGTATTTTTCCGCGATCATTTTCGCACGAAGGGGATCTCCGGGCATTAAGACAACGTCAGCGATGTCTTCTTTGTTTGCTTTAATATGTGGTGTCATTTTAAATTCCTCTTTTCTTCCCTATTATTTTAACTTAAATAAAAAAGAAGTACTAAGTACTTCTCAAAATCTATCTTTTTGATTTGTCGAATGGAATTCCATCCGCTTTTGGTACTTTGGACCATTTAGATGCTCCAACCATAATAATAAGTGATACGACGAATGGTAATGTATTAACTAAGTCTTTGTTGGTTTTAACTCATTCTTGGTCTGAGAACGCAAATCTTTGAGCACATGCGAAGAATGTCGCAAAGGCTAGACCCGCAATTGTAATATATGAAGTTCTTCATTGCCCAATAATCATAACCGCCAAGGCTAAGTATCCATACCCATTGGTTGTTCCGACGAAGTTATCACGTTGGAATAAGATGAAGAAACATCCAGCTAATCCGGCTAATGCTCCACTGACTGTTGCAGCACTTCATCTAAATTTCACAACACTAATCCCGACCGCATCAAGGGCGTTCGGATTTTCCCCGGCTGCAATGTGTCATTTACCAACTCTTGTGAAAGTAAAGTACACTCCGACTAAGGCAATTAGAATTACTCCGATAATAAGATATAGGGTGAAGATCCCACTTCCCCCGTCAAGATTAATTTTTGTAAACCCTGACATAATTTGTGTTCCATTTCCAAATAATCCACAAGTTGCTAAGAACATGGCAATTCCTTGGGCCAAGATATTGATGGCTGTTCCGGAAATAATTTGATTTGATTTTAATTTAATCGATGATAACGATTGCAGTAATGAGAAGACCCCACACACAGCAACCGCGAATACCATTGCTAACAATTGCATTCAGTTTGATTTACCACTTAGGTAATGTCCGGTAATTGAGAATACCAGCGCTCCAATAATCATATACCCTTCGATTGAGATGTTAATGACCCCAGCTCGCTCCGAAATCATTCCGGCAATCGCCGCAATCGCAAATACTACAAAGAGCATTGAGATATCAGAAAATAAATTAGTAACGTCCATATCGATCCGCAACCCCCATTTCTTCTTGATATTTGTAATCTAGTACTTTATATAGGCTAGTTTTTTCGAACTTGAAGCTATTCGCTTGGCGTTCTTTCACTCAATCAAGTTGTAGTTTTCAAATTTGCTCGCTCATATTATCGGCTTGACCTTTTTTCGCATCTGCAATTTGTGTTTTGTAACGTTGATTGATTTCATTATTTGTTGCTTTAGCGGCAGTTAGTAATGATTTGTTTTCGGCACTTGCTGCCACAGCGTCTTGTTTGACTTTGTCCCGAATTGCTCGTAAATCATTTTTTAGCGCAGTTCGTTTTTGGAGATATTCATCTTTGCGGGCACGAGCTTGTTGCTCATACACACTAATCATATCTTGGAAGATTTTGTCAAATTGTTCATCAATGTGGGTGTGTTTTTGTTTGATAATGCTGTTAATTTCATTGATTTGATCTTGGAAGACTCCCGCCATTTCAACATCGTTATCTTGTTTTGCATTGTGGAGTTTTTGTTTTAACTCGCTAATTTCACCCGCTCTTTGTTGCACCTCGCGGTCCATGTGGACCTGACGGTTAACTTTTTCACGTGTAATTCCATCTAGTACTTCAAATAATTCGAAGCGGTTTTTATTTTTGTAAGCAGATGCATGGGTTCCAGTTCAGAAGATTCCGAAGTTGGCTAATGCTTTCCCATGCAAGACTTTAATTTCATTTTTATATTGACTGATTTCATTTTTAAATGTCATCATTTTTGAGCGTAACTCAATTTTGTATTCTTTTTTCGCACGTAAGTAATCGTACTCTGCTTCTTTTTTCCCTTTTAGTGCGGCCATTTTAGTACTTAGCGCTACTAATTCAGGACTGTATTTAACGAAGCGGCTTTGAATTTTAACAATTTTAATATCTTCTTTTGCTTGTTTAATTTGGTTTTTAATATTAATATCTCATCTTGTTGCAATTCAAGTTTTAATTCACAATCAAGGTTTGAATTTCAAGAACAAGATATAAATAGCTGCTCCATAGATAATAAATCCATACATTAGCGACCCAACTTCCCGTTGTAGTCCCTGTTCGGAAACAGTCGCAATGTCCATTCCGGATTGAATTGTCGCTCATAATAACGCAATCGGAATCATTCCAAAGACATTATTGAAGGCAACCAGTGGAATCGTCAAGGCATCAAATCCAATTGTTGGAATGGTGTCACTGGCAATTTCTAGTTTCCCTTTAATTTGCACATAGTAGATAAATGATCCTAGTCCAATTAATAATCCTTGGACTGCCATTGTTAAGATAATGTATAATTTTGCTTGAATCCCAGCATATTTTGCGGCATCTTGTTGGTTCCCAACCACTTTGAATTTGTATCCCACAGTGGTAAAGGTCATCACAATTCAAGTAATTACAATTGCTGCCACCACAAAGATGAGCCCAATTGTAATCGGATTACTTGCCAGATTGAATCAATCAGCATAGTTATGTCCTTCTGCTTGGGTAATATCTGGTGTTCCAGTTGAACCTGTTGATGTCATGATATCTTTGTCATATCATTTAATGAAATATCAAACAATTCAGTTCAACATAATTGAAGTTACAACTTCATGCACATTCAAGAGTGCTTTTAGTAGTCCGGCTAGTGTTGAAATTAAAACCCCTGACAAGGCAAAGATTAAAATGACAACAATTGCGTATTCCGCAGAAAAGCTTTTGTCTCCGGTAAATAGTAAATGCATTGCAAATCCCATTCCTAAGACCGCTTGACCACTACCCCCCATATTGAAGAGTCCAATTTTAAATCCTAATGATAGGCCTAAACCAATTAGGAAGTATGTTGAGAAGTACAACATTGTTTGGTCTAACATTGTTTTTGATCCAACTTTGAAGCTGGTATCAAAGGCACTTGAGAAGATTTTTCCAAAGAAGTTAAACCCGTTGTATCCGTACATACAAACAATAATAATTCCTAAAAGCACACCAAGCACAACCGCCATGATTGACGCTTTCGCTGTTCCGGCTTTTTTGGTAAACCTTTCACTTTTGAAGAACAACATAAAACGTTTATTTTTAACTCATGCGTTTAGTTTAAAATCCATTATTTTTGTCCTCCATCTGCTACAGTTTGCATCATCATTTGCCCTAGTTTTTCACGCACTGCGTCTTTACCAAGCACTTCACCGACAATTTTTCCCGAGTTAACCACGACAATTTTGTCTGCTAATGACATAACCTCACTCAATTCGTAAGAAATTAGTAAGATGGCTGCACCATTTTCTTTATCTTTTAATAGTTCATTATGAATAAATTCGATTGATCCAACATCAAGACCACGAGTTGGTTGGTAGACCACAATTAAATCGTGTTCACGTGATAACTCACGACCAACAATCGCTTTTTGTTGGTTCCCTCCTGATAATTGGCGCGCAATCGCAAATCCCGATTGTGTTCCTCGTACATCAAATTTTGATACAATATCTTGTGCGTAAGTTTGCAGGCGGTCGAAACTAATGAAACCTAATTTGCTAAATTTTGATGATGAAATATCTTGCAACGCCATGTTTTCAATGACGGTGTTATCAAGTACCAGCCCGTGTTTATGACGGTCTTCTGGAATATGACTGATTTTTCATTTTTTGTAGCGTTCCGCAATTGATTTCCTTGTAATATCGTGATCATGCATTAATACTTTTCCTGAATCAGGATGCATCATCCCAGTAATGACTTGCGCAATTTCTTGTTGTCCATTACCTTCCACTCCGGCAATGGCGACAATTTCACCACGATGAATTTTTAAATCAAAATTACTTAATCCAGTTGAACCGTGACGTTTGGCAACGTTGACACCTTCAACTTTTAGAACTGTTTCACCTTTGATTTCTTTGTATTTATTTTTAACTTCAACCAGTTTACGACCAACCATTGCTTCGGCTAGTTTTTCAACTGTAGTTGTTTTAATATCGTATGTTCCTACTAATTCACCACGACGAATGACAGTTGCGGTATTAACCACTTTTTTAATTTCCGCCATTTTATGTGTGATGAATATAATTGTTTTTCCATCTTTTTTCAATTGCAGCATCACATCTAACAACCCATCGATTTCGATTGGTGTTAGCACCGCAGTTGGTTCGTCAAAAACTAAGATATCGGCATCACGATATAAAATTTTTAAGATTTCTGCCCGTTGTTGCTCCCCAACAGTTGCTTTCGAAGTAATTTTGTTTAAATCAACTTTTAAGTTGTATTTTGCCATAATTCCTTCGATTTTTTTAATGATTTCTTTTTTATTAACAAACATTTTTGCAGTATCAATTTCATCCCCTAGGGCAATATTTTGTCATAGTGGGAAAATATCAACTAGTTTAAAGTGTTGGTGGACCATTCCGATTCCCAAGTGTTTTGCCTTAATTGGGTTGGCAATGTCTTCCAACTTCCCGTTAATAAAAATCTCACCACTCGTTTGTTTATATAATCCAAATAAGATCGACATTAATGTTGATTTTCCTGCTCCATTCTCACCAACAATGGCGTGAATTTCACCAGTTTTAACTTTTAAATCAATGTCTTTATTTGCCACGATTGCACCGTTATTGAAAACCATATTGATTTTCTTCATTTCAACAGTATATTCTGACATTTAGTTTTCACCTCTTTCCTTAATATGATTATTTTGTGGTACCAAGCGCTTTATCCGCTCATTGTTCAGCATAAGCTTGTGATAATAAATCGTTCGAACGACCTTTTTTTACATCAGCAAAGTACATTGCCGAGGCATCGTTTGTATTTGGTACATTATTTTTAACAAAGTCATGGATTTGTTTTCATAAATCGTCTGAAATTTTGTTATCACCACCATGGGCGAACTCTCCATCAAATCAAACTGTATCTCCATCTCAATCTGACCCGCTAGCGGTTATGCTTGTGCTTGAGTCATTAGTAATTTCATTTCCTTGGCTATCATAGAAAGTTAATGAATCAGGATCAATACTTCCTTCTGCTTCTAGATCTTCTAATGTGTCACTAGTGATATCGTCTTTGAAATATTTTGTGTGTGCTAGCGCAACAGCTGTTGAACCAACAATGTTTTTTAGTCCCGATGTAATAAAGTGAGTAGCGTAATCTGGGTAAGTTAACACTTGATCAGTATCAACTCCGTCAACGTAATATTCCGATACTCCCTTTGTTTGGAATGACGCTAGTGTATCGGCAGTTTGCGGACCGGCCACTGGGAAGATAATTTGTGCTCCCTTTTCAACTAAACCGTCAGAAATATTTTTTCCTCCACCAGCATCAAAGCTACCACTAAAGTATCCAGTATCTGATGGGCCAGATGGACCATCGCCCGATTGAATCCTTACCGCTGTTAAATTGCGGCCTTTTAATTCCACAAAATTGCTATCATCAAATTTTTCGTCTTTTACTAAACGATTGAAGACTTCAATTCCTGCTAAGAACCCAGCTAAATATGAGTTAACCGCAACAGGGTTCGCAATCCCACCATAAGTTGCCATTTTCACTTCTTTGGCATCTTTATGGGTTTGGAAGTATCAAATTGCTGATGACATCGCTGTGTAGAACCCAGAAATATCCGCTTTGTAGTTTAATCCAATAATGTTAGCAAACCCGTCAGGTGTTCCATCAATAAACACCCCTGTTCCATCATCTCCAAGTGCTGAAGATAAATCTTTTGTGAACGGTTGATGTTGGAATCCTGGTAAAATCATGGTTTTTGCTCCTGATTTAACCGCTGCGTGATACATAAACGGAATTTTATCAGCCGAACTTGGTTCAGCATATGATATGTTTCTTGAATCATCCAACGCTGTTTTAATAAAGTTATTTCCAGCATTGTAACCTGATTCATTAAACGATTTATCATTGATTTTTCCTGTATCAGTAATCAAATAAATTGTTTTGTTGGTATCATGTCCGCAAGAGACAACGTTTGCAGCACTTGATCCAACAATTGTTACAGCCGATAAAGCTGCAAGTAATTTCTTCATTGTATTCCTCCTTTTAACTTAATATTATTTTTATCTTAGGCCCAGGGGGCCTTTATCTACTTTTTGACCACTTTCTTGCTCATAGCATAACCTCCTATATCAATCTAACTATAACAACGCCGCCATTAAATAAAAAGGAGAATAGAAAAAAAACAAAAATTTCGTTTTGAAATTTTCGTTTTTTGGCTTTCATTAAAAATACAAAATAGGGCGATATCTCACGCCGGGATTTAAGTAATCATCTTTAATAAATATAACACAAACAT
>JALAGN010000009.1 GCA_022712415.1 Spiroplasma sp.
AAACTCAAGATTAAAAGGTTTTTATTTATCGAAACAATATCTTTCATTCAGGGTTATTAAATTGTAAAATAAAGACTATGTCGAAAGTTGGGGTGAGCAAGATGAGCGAAAACAAAAAGAGTGAAGCATTAAAACTAAATGAATTAGATAAGTTTGTTTTATCGGTTGGTGAAAGTACCAACGATAAAAAGGGGATGAATCTGAGAACTAGAACCCGCTACCGTGCCAATAAAGTTAAGCAAAGTGTTGCAATCTTTACAAAACGTCACCTGCATTTAATTTTCGTGCTCCGCCGAATTTTATTCACTATTCTAACTTTATTTATTATGATTACTCTCATCTTTCTAATTTTCCGTTGTACTGTTGATGAAAACTGATTCTTAAGTGACATATCATCCGGAATTACGAGTAATGTTGGTTCACCAGAATATAACGCGTTACTCCAAGAACGTCTCCATCAGTTCTCACTGGATGGATCGCTATGAAACCAAATCTGAAAATTCTGATATAACATCTTACCATTTATTCCAAAAACGGTACCAACATTTACAACCGTTACAATCGATCAGCATCTTGCTTTTGCGGAATATCAAACGGTCTTTGTCTACTTTGGCGAACTTTATACTTCAGGAATTGGTGAAGGTGGAAGTGCTGTCGCTGCTTCTTTTGAAAGTGGTATCGCTTATTCGTTAGTATTCGTTGTAGTTTCCTTATTGTTTTCATTCTTAATTGGAGTACCACTTGGTTTCTACTCGGCTTGAAAAAAAGGAAGAACGACAGATAAAGCAATCTCGGTGATTTCAACTTTCTTATCAGCGACACCACCGATTGTTATTACGTTAATTATTTATTACATTTCATTCTTTTCGAAATCACACACTTCATATGCGAGTGGAACATTTGATACCAAGATCATGCCGATGATTGTGTTGATTTTAATTCAAACACCATTTATTGTAGCTTCAACTAAAAGCTATGTTTTTGATGAACTATCAATGGACTATTCCAAATTTGCTTTAGCAAAAGGAATGACTGATACGAGAATGTTCATGTCGCACATTTTCCGAAATGTTATTATCCGCATTATTCGTATTATCCCGATTGCGGCAATTAGTTCCTTCTGTGGAACTGAAATATTTGTCGAGATGGTTTGGATGATTCCGGGAATGAGTAAAGATATTGTCGATGCCGTCAACAACAACGAGTACTTTGCTATTCTCGGATATGTTGTGACGATCGCGACATTTGGAATTATTCTATCAGCCGCAATTGATTTAATTGCTTCGTCATTCGACTACGTTTATAAAACAAGATAAATTTTTAAGGAGGTGCTGTCATGGACGATATCACTAAATCAGACCGTTATAGTGGATACGATATTTCAAAAATTGATGTATCGCTTTTTACAATCGCCAAACAAGAAGAGGCAGACACCTATGAAGAAATTACGACTAAGCCATACAACTATTGAGGCTCTGTTGGTAAGGGATTGATTCGAAAAAGAACATTTGACGTTTCATTCATTCTCGTTTTAGTTATTGTCTTGTTAGCAATCATTGTTCCGATTGGAAAAGTTGCTCACCCGATTGATGACTATTACGCTTTTGCGCCGCCATCATGAGATCACTTGTTCGGAATTGGAAATGAGAACGAAGATTATTGAACAACATTATGAATTGGAACGAACCAAACTTTATACTTTGTTGGTCTAATTATTGTTGTACAAATTCTGCTCGGAACGGGGATTGGATTGCTGTGAGGATATCAAAAACTATACTCACCAGCAATGGAATGAATTATTAAAATTTTCAAACATATTCCGCAAATTGTTTTGTGAGTTGTTGTTGTTTACTTGTTCGATCTCGCGAACCAAAAAAATAATATGTTTGTCGTCGTGCTAGCGGTAAGTGTAACTTCGTGAGTTCCGATTGCTGAAAAAATTAGTGTCTCGGTGCGTCGCACACGACTTTCTAATTTATATAACTCATCAATGTCATTGGGGTTGAGTAAAGCAAAAATTTTTTCGAAAACAATTTTAGTTAATCTTTTCCCAATTATTTTTCAAACCATTGCGATTACTTTCCCGGAAGGTGTTGCGACTGATACAACTTTAAGTTTCTTTAAACTTGGTTTTGTTTCTGGTTCTGAAAAAACAATTACAAGTTTAGGTTACATTTTAAATGAAACATTTTTAATTTCAAACTGAGAAACTTATCCGCACTTGATTCTTATTCCGGCTGCGATGATTATTATTATTTCATTATTATTCTATTACATTGCGCACTCGTTATCGGTTGCCTTGAATGTAAAAAACCATAGTTAAAATAGAAAGTAGGAATTCACATGAACAAAAAGATTATTTCAATTCGTGATTTAGAAGTTAAATATCTAAGTCGAAAAAAAGTTGTGCAAGCAATCAATGGATTGTCAATTGATATTTTCGAAAATGAATTCCTAGGAATTGTTGGAGATGCCGGAACAGGAAAATCTGTTTTGCAAAAATCTTTGACAAACTTAATTGAACAAAATGGATGAATTAGTAGTGGGTCAATTATTTATGACGCACCGGAAAAAGAAAAAAATAAAATTTCAGATTCGGTTGACTTAGTTGAATATCACCGTAGCTATTTATACAAAGATACCATTAATGACGTTCGTCGTTATTACAAAAACAGAATTAAATCTTTATCAGATGAAATAAAATTAATTGAAACTTTAAATATTAATAAAGCGTTTGCAATTGAAAATAAATTGAGTATTAAACTTGATGCGCTTTCTATTTCATTCGAACATCAAGACACATCAAAATTGCGCTATAAAATTTCTGTTCTAAATAAAGAAATAAAAAGATGAAGAAGATTTATTTATTTACAATTGCACAGTGATGCAAAACGTGAAAGACTTGACGAACTAATTGAAGAGATTGTAGTTTGTCGGAAAGAGTCTGAAAAAATTCGTAACCTAACTTTTTTTGATAAAAGAAAGTTAGCTAAAATTATTGAATTGATTTCTGAATTTCAAGAGGATGAAAAAATTTGAACAGAAGATAATATTTTTCTTTACAAAAAATATTTTATGCATCATGAACATTTGAATGATATGGAAACTTTAACAATGAATGCTGTCGAACAACAAATCTCCGGAAGTAAAATTGATAAAAAAGATTTACAACGTTTGATGAGTAAGTGAGACGGAGTTAAGAATGCCAACATTGTCAACAAAGTTAAAGCACAAAGACAAACTGCATTGCTACGTGGAGCAACGATCGCGTCCACATTTCAAAATCCATCAGGAACTTTGAATCCATTAATGAGTGTCGGAGTGCAACTCGCCGAGGTTGTTGCGCACATCAATGACATTTCAATTCGCGATGCAAGACCAATAGCAATTGAGCTGTTAGAAAAAGTTGGATTTAAAAATCCAGCAATCGTTTACAAAAAACGTCCGTCGTTTTTTTCATTAAGTGAAAAACAAAAAATTAACATTGCCATCGCTGTTGCAAACAAACCAAAAGTTTTAATTTGTGATGACCCCGTTTCGATTCTTGATTCGATTTCGAGAATTAATATTTTAAATTTAATTAGTAAATTAAAAACAGAATTTAAATTTACAGTTGTGTTGTTAACACACGACATTCGTCACGTTGTCAACTACGCAGATCGAATTGCCATCATGTACGCCGGACAAATTGTTGAGTTTGGAACTGCAAAAGAAGTGATTACAAACTCACAACATCCTTACACTTGAAACTTGTTAGCATCGTTACCAGAAATTAATAAAGGAAAAATTGATACCAACATTATTGCAAAAGATCGTAGTGGGTTCGATGAAGTTGTTAAAGGTGACAAGTTCGCGCCACGAAATCCAAACGCGTTAGAAATTGATTTTGTTTATGAGCCACCGTTTTTTCAATTAACGGATACTCATTATGCAAAAACTTGATTACTAGATTATCGTTCGCCAAAAATTGAACGACCTGAAATTATTAAAAACATAGATAAGATTTTTGAAATTAAAGAAGGTGAATAAACATGAACAACACACGAGATATTTTATTTCTTCACAACATTTCCGTTAAGTCATCACGCAGCGGTGCTAAAAGGGAATTTGCTGTTGATGAAGTTTCGTTAAGCATTCGCGAGAATGAAATTTTTTCAATCGTTGGTGAGTCAGATAGTGGTAAGACTACTCTTGCGCACGCCATTGGTGGATTAGAAAAATTAGATCGTGGAATTGTTTATCATGATAAAAAAATTGTCACCGGTAAAGTTTTTAAATTATATAAAAT
>JALAGN010000071.1 GCA_022712415.1 Spiroplasma sp.
ATTCTACTTCATCAATGGCAATTCCGTTTTCTTCCATTCGTAATAAAACAAAATTTAATTTATGATCAATTTCAAAATATAATTCTTTTTGATTATGTTCTTGAAGTTCATTGATGATTTTTTCTGTTGCTGTCGAAAGTAAAAAAGTTTTCTTTGCAATGTATTCTTTTTTGACACTCTCTGAAATTGCAACAGTTCGTTTCATTCCTTTACCAAAAATCAATTCATCATCCTCAATAAAATCAATCTCAGTGAATCGCAACAATTGTTTCTCTGGTTTATTTCCTGCTTCGGGATCTAACACATAAATTGCCGACTTAGTATCGAAGACAAATTGTTTCTCATTAATTTTGTATCCAATTTTTTTTAAAGCCAAGATTGTTCGTTTCACATCATAAGTATAAAACTCTGTTTTGTTATCAATTAAAACATTTTGAAAGCGTTGTGAAATGACAGAATCATTTCAATTAAAAATACTTGCTTCTAAACTTTCAAGCGACACGAAAAAAGTTTTGCTTCCATTGTTCAAACCAATTCCAATAATATTCGGATTGTGATAATCATCGTTAAGTAATTCAACGTAGATATAATTTTTTGTTCCAAAAGTAATTTTGTCAAAATTGTTTGATTCTAAATAATCAAACGGTGCAACTTCACTTGTCACTTCGCTGCAATATTTTTTTTGTAAACTAATCATATTGTATTTGCTAAAGAAAGCGAAAAGATTTTTGATATCAATTTCGTAACCTTCAAATTTTTGATTATCTAAATCGATGTCGGTCACAATTGTAGCAAGATGCTTTGAAAAGAAAGCACTCTCTTTTCCGTTGACTAGTTTATCATGAGTTGCTCCAGTCACTTCATCAATATGGTCGTACAAGTTTTCTAAGGTTTGATATTTAGATAACAAGTTTCTAGCACCGACCTCACCAATTCCAACAACACCTTTAATGTTATCAGATGGATCACCTTGCAATCCTTTAAAGTCCGGAATCGAAGTTGGTCCCACTTTAAAGTTTTCAAAAATATAATTCTTGTCAACTAATTTTACTTTTGAAATTCCACTCACTGGTGCTAACACTTTAACGTGATCATTTACTAATTGATACATATCTTTGTCGCTTGTTAAAATATCAACATCATAACCAGCTTCTTTTGCAATTTTTGAATAAGTACCAATAATGTCGTCTGCTTCATATTCATCAAGTTCCACAAAACCAATTCCGGTTGCATTAACAAATTCTCGTGCGATTGGAAACTGTTCAATTAATTCTTCAGGCGTTTTAGTTCTCCCGCCTTTATAGTCGTCATACATTTTGTGACGGAAAGTTTGTTTCCCTTTATCAAATGCAATTCGCACATCATAGTAATCGTTGCTTTCTAAAAATGACAAAATACTATTTGCAAATGTATATACACCATTCACTTGTTTACCATTAGCTGATAGTCTTGTTTGATTTGCATAAAATGATCGGAACAACAAAGAGTTCCCATCAATCAAAAGTATTTTTTTCATTTCTTTTTTTCTCCAACTTCTCTTTTATAAAATTAAATCTTTTTTAACAATTTCTTTTAATACACCACGCGCTTGCCCTTCGACAATTTGCACACGAATATTTAAAATATAATAATTGTTTAAGACGAAACTTGTTTTTATGTTTTTATAAATTGATGCGAAAACAGTGATTGATATTTTTCCTGTCTCATCAGCGAATTCAATGAAAACCATTTCGTCACCATTTTTATCTTTATGTGTTGAAATATTTTCAATTCGCCCAAGGACATTAATTGTATTTGTTTCACGATTGATATTTGAAATCATAATTGTGTTGATGTCTGAATATTTTTTTCTGATGTTCATAAGTAAGTCAACTGATACAGCAAAACCGATCGCTTCAGTTTCGTAGTAGTCAATCATAAAATCATTGTCAGCAACTTTTTCATCTTCATCAATTTCAAATAAATCTAGATCACTTGTTCAGCATGACATTCATCTTAAAATTTCTAAATCAAATTTTAAAAGTGTTGTTCTTGATTCTTGATATCAATCAAAGACTCCAGCTTTAATTAAGTTATCAAAAATTTCTTTTGTTAAAAAGGAATTGTTGATTGTCAACAAGACACCAAAAAGATTTTTCTTATCTTTTAAAACGTCGGGGTTTTGTTTTAAAGCAGAAGTAAATTGTTCAACTAGAACTGAACTAACACTTTTAACAGAAGTTAATGGCATATTAATCACACCATTGGTAACGCGATATTTTGTAATTAAGTTTCGAATACTTGGTCCAGTAATTTGACCACCATATTTTTTAAACTCGTGTAATGTGTTAACGGTTTTAGTTCGGTCTTTTATTGCAGCATTTAAAATTGCAGCTGTGAACTCAGCGCGATAGTGCGATTTGAAATAAGCTAATCAATAACTAATTACCGAATAAGAAATTGCATGCGCTTTATTGAAACCATACTTCGCAAACTTTTGAATGTGATCTCAAATTCTTGCCGCATCTTCTTCTTGATGTTCCATTTGAATTGCCGAATTAATAAATTCAGTTCGAAAACTTTTTAGAACTGCTTCCTTTTTTTTACTAATCGCAGAACGAATTAGATCCGCGCGATTTAAATCGAGACCAGCATAGAATTGGATGATGCGCATAATTTGTTCTTGATAAACAATAATTCCATAAGTCTCTTTTAGTATTTCATCAACGTCAAATCCAAAACCGGTTTGAATTTTTTTTGCTGTCTTGTTCGCAACAAAATCAGGAATGAATTCCATTGGACCAGGACGGAACAATGCCATTGCCGAAGCTAAGTCGACAATTGAACTTGGTCGAACTTTTTTTAATGTGTCAATCATTCCGTTAGATTCAAATTGAAAGATTGAACTTGTTTCACCTTTAATTAATAGTCTAAAAGTTTCTTGATCATCAAGCGGAATATTTCTAAAATTAATTTCTTGACTTCTTGATTTCATAATTTGATTTTTAATTTCATTCAAGATAGTTAAGTTTCTTAAACCAAGGATATCAATTTTAATTAATCCTAAGTCCTCTAAATGTTTTGCTGGATACTGTGATTGAATTAATCCATTACCTCCTGATGAAACAGGAATAATTTCGTCAATCGGAATACTTGAAATTAAAATTCCGGCGGCGTGAGTTCCCGACTGTCTTGGTAATCCAATTAAAAATTTTGCATA
>JALAGN010000072.1 GCA_022712415.1 Spiroplasma sp.
ATTGAGAACTATGTGCTTAAAATTTCGCAACTGGAATTAAACACCGGAGCAAAATTTGTTTTAGCATTTACTAACCAAGTGATTATGCTTCCCGGGTTACCAAAGGATGGGAACTATATTAATATTAATTTAGAAAACGATCAAATTAAAAATCTAAAGTAGGTGAAATCAAATGTTTTTGAAAGCAAAATTAAATCCGTTTTACACTTTTGGAAAAGGCCAATATTTATCTTTTTTAAATGTCGATAATTTAAAATCAATTTCGAGACGGAAATTAAAATCATATCAAAAACGTTTTGGATCTGATTTAGGATGAGAAAAACACAAATCGTATGTCCTTTGAAAGTGAATTAATCAAAACTTCACGATTAAAGAATCTTTTATCGTCCACCTGGAAAAATATATTAAGAAACTAGAAATCAAAATTTCCCGTCGAGAAGAAAATTTAATCTTCACGTTGAAGGGGTTGTACTTTGCCACTTGAAGACCGATGAAAGAAATTATCGTCCGCTTTGAATTAGATAAAAAGGAAACCATTTACTTTTTTGAATCAGACGGAAAACTGTATTCGCTTCCGGCTGAGGATGAGAAAAGTTATAAGCCAATTGAGACCGGAGATTTCTACTTTTCCAATAAAAAATTGTATATTTGCGATGAACATCAAAATATTAAACTAACTATGAATTATGATGATATTCAAGATGTGCAATTTCATGAGTTGGGAACAATTGTCGAAACGAAACGAAAACGGATTTTGATTCGTTCCCAAAATAAATATATGACCTTTGTTGTCCTGCAACGTCTAATGCCGAAATTAAAATTAGATATTAATAAAGTGGAAAACCTGTACGATTACTTTGATTTTTGAAATAAGGTAATGGCCAGATTTAATTAAGGTATAATATTTAGGTAAACTTTTAAGGGGGAAAATAAAATGAACGTTATTACTGTAAAAAACGACCAAGCGGTCGGAGAAAAAGTTGGTAGTTTATTTGTTGAAGCCGTTGCTAAAAACCCAAACATTATTTTAGGATTAGCAACAGGTTCATCACCAATTTCAACATACCAAAACATTATCAAAACATCAAAGGATAAAAACATTGATTGAACAAATGTTAAAACATTTAATTTAGATGAGTACAAAGGTTTAGAACCAACTCATAAAAAATCATACCGTTACTTTATGAACGAAAATTTATTCGATCATATTAATATCAACAAAGAAAACACTCATGTCCCAAGTGGAGCAATTACTTCAAATGAAGAAGCAGCTAAATACGATGCTGCCATTGCTGCTGCCGGGGGAATTGATATTCAATTATTAGGACTGGGAATCAACGGTCACGTTGGATTTAACGAACCAGGAACTTCATTTGATTCAATTACTTCAATCGTTGACTTAACTGAATCAACAATTGAAGCGAACTCACGTTTCTTTCAATCAAAAGACGAAGTGCCAACTCAAGCCATTTCGATGGGATTGAAATCAATCATGAATGCAAAAAAAGTTATTTTAATTGCAATGGGAAAAAATAAAGCCGAAGCTGTCAAACATCTTGTGGAAGGTCCAGTTTCAACTGAATGACCATGTACAACACTTTTAAATCATAACGACGTAACTGTTGTGATTGATGAAGAAGCAGCCAGCTTACTGACAAAATAATGGAATGAAAACGACCGCTTGGTCGTTTTTTTCATTTTCAATTTTTAAAAAGCAACAACTAAAAAAGTGTTAAAATCACAATATATCGAAATAGAGGAGAATTTATAATGAGAAAAACTATTATTGTTGGAAACTGAAAAATGTTTAAAACCAACACCGAAGCATTAGCATTTATCAACGAAGTTGACGGAAAAGTCAAAACAAACGAAAATACATTAGCAGGATTAGCTGTTCCTTTTACAGCTTTGTCAGATGTTAAAAAAGCATCAAAAAATTTAATTATCGCAGCAGAAAACTGCCACTTTAAAGAAAATGGAGCATACACAGGAGAAATTTCAATTCCAATGCTACAAGATCTAAAAGTAACTCACGTTGTTATTGGTCACAGTGAACGTCGTGAAATGTTTAACGAAACAAACGAAACAGTTAACTTAAAAGCCAAAGCTTTATTAGCAGCTAACATGACACCAATCTTATGTTGTGGTGAAACTCTTGAAACTTATGAAGCAGGAAAAACTAACGAATGAGTTAAAGAACAAATTACAGCTGGATTTGCTGGTATTTCAGCTGATGACGCTAAAAAAGTTGTCATCGCTTACGAACCAATCTGAGCAATTGGAACTGGTAAAGTTGCCACTCCTGAAATTGCCCAAGAAGTATGTAAAACAGTGCGTGAAGTAATCAAAGGATTATACAACGACAGTGTTGCCAATGAAATCTTAATTCAATATGGTGGAAGTGTAAAACCGGAAAACATTAAAGATATTTTAGCGCAAGCTGATATCGATGGAGCTCTTGTTGGTGGAGCAAGTTTAGAACCGAAATCATACCTAGACTTAATCAATGCCTAATTATAAACTAGTTGCTTTAGACATGGATGGCACTACTTATCATAGTATGGGCCACGTGGTTGAAGAAAATATTGAACCAATTATCAAAGTCCAAGCATCAGGGACAAAAGTTGTTTTTGTAACTGGAAGGCCGTTGCACGCTCCGCAAAATCGTTTTGTGGAAAATGGTTTTACTAAATACGAATCCATTGCAATCGGATATAACGGTGGTTTAATTTATGATTTTTCTGAAAACAAAAAAATCGCCGAGAATCCCATTCCCAAGGAAACTTTAAAATACGCTTTTACTGAAGCGGCGCACTATGCCAACGATGAAAATGTGCTTTGAGCATATTCGACCGATGAGCAAACAGTGTTCTTAAATAAAGATATCAAAGGAACACCGTTAGAAGCTGAAACAGTATTTTACGCGGGAAAATTTGTCAAAGTGACCCCGCAAAATCTGGACGCTTTAAACGATAGTTATAAAATGTTGGCGACAAATTGCACCGATGATTTCTTAGCTAATTTAAGTGCCAACGGTTTTGAAGTTGCTTATTCGAAACAATCAGTCACAGCGGAAATTAATAAAGCTGGGATCAATAAAAAATTTGGTGTGGAATTTCTATGCCACAAATACGGTATCACTCCAGAAGAAGTGATTGCCATGGGTGATGGTAAAAACGATGTTCCAATGTTGGAATATGTCGGACTATCAATTGCCCCAAGCAATGCTAATCCTGTTGTGAAACAAGTTGTTGATGAAGTGTTAAATCTTACTTCAACTGAAGGAGCTGTTGCTCACGTATTAAATAAATATATTTTGAAAGGAAATTAAGATGAAAACTAAAAAGCCTGTAATATTAACAATTCTTGATGGTTGAGGAATCGCTGCACCTGGTAAAGGGAATGCTGTTCTAAACGCTAACATGGAATATGTTGAAAAATTGAAAAAAGAATATCCCTTTGTGGAAGCGCACGCAAGTGGTGAATGAGTGGGATTACCAGAAGGCCAAATGGGGAACTCAGAAGTGGGACACATCCATTTAGGAGCTGGACGAATCAAATATGAATCATTATCTTTAATCAACAAAATTATTAAAGACGGTGAATTTGATAACACCGCTGAAATTAAAGCAATGATCGAAAATTGCAAAAAAAATAATTCAGCATTACACATCATGGGGTTATTCTCTGATGGTGGTGTGCACTCACACATGAAACATATGTTTGCTGCATACGAAGCTGCTGCCAAAGCAGGGTTAAAAGAAATTTACTTACATCTAATTACAGATGGACGTGATACTAAACCAACAATTGCTTTAACTTATGTTAAAGAATTACAAGAATTAATCAAAAAATATGGTGTGGGAGAAATCGCAACCATTACTGGACGTTACTATTCAATGGATCGTGACAAACGTTTCGAAAGAACTGCTGAAGGTTATAAAGCAATTGTGACAAGAACAACTGCCAATACCTTTACTGATCCAAGCGCTTACATTGAAGCACAATACCAAGAAGGAAAAGATGACGAAGGAATTATCCCTGCTTACAACTCAGCTGTTGCCAACGGTTTTGTTAAAAAAGGTGACTCAGTTCTTTTTGCCAACTTTAGACCAGACCGTGCTATTCAATTAGCAAGTATTTTCACTAACCAAGATTATATTGGTTGAAAAGATGATGCTTTCAAGGGTCTACCATTTATTGGAAACGATATCTACTTTGTTTCAATGATGCGTTATTCTGACACTGTTAAATCAGACCACGTTGCCTTCTTACCAATCGAAGTTGTTAATGGTCTCGGAGAATGATTGGCGAAAAAAGGTTACAAACAATTACGAATTGCTGAAACTGAAAAAATCGCTCACGTAACTTTCTTCTTTGATGGAGGAAAAGATTACTTCAAAAATGGTCTAGCAACAAAAGACGAAATCGGAATTGAAAATGCGAGTTCAGATTTAATTTCTTCACCAAAAGTAGCAACATACGATTTAAAACCAGAAATGTCAGCTGTTGAAATTACTGATAAATTATTAACTGAAATTGCCAAAGATGAATTTGATGTGATTGTCCTTAACTTTGCTAATTGCGATATGGTCGGACACACCGGAATTCTTGATGCTGCAATCAAAGCGGTTAAAACACTGGACGAACAAATTAAAAGAATCCATGAAGCAGCAATACAACATGGATACACAATGGTGATTACAGCTGACCACGGGAATGCTGAAATCATGATTGACGAAGAGGGTGGACCAAATAAAAAACATACAAGTCAACCTGTTCCAATTATCGTAACAGATAAAGAAATTAAATTAAGAGCAAAAGATGCAGCCATCGCCGATGTTGCACCAACAATCTTAGAAATTATCGGATGTGAAGTTCCGTCAGAAATGACACAACCTTCATTGATCGAAAAAAAATAATGATTTAGAGTTAAATGACTTTCTTATTACAAGAAAATAGTGATTTAACTCTTTTTGTTTTCGCTTTTTGGTATAGTAAATAGTGATTGGAGATTAAACTATGAACTTTAAATTAATGATTAAAAACTCATTCATGAGCATCAAACGCGAATTTCATATATTTTTATCTCTTTTAATTTATTTATCAATTGGATTTTCTTTAATTTTTGGGACCTTCAGTTTGTCATCAGAACTGCACAAGAAAATGGTAACAGAAACAACAGCGTACGGAACCAATGTTGATAACCAAGTGACAACAAGTGATTTTTATTTTTTCGTTGACCGAGACGAATATTATCAAGAAAATAAAACTTACTTTACTGCTGCATACGATGCAAAAATTTTAGCACAATTAAATACTTATTTACCTAGTGGTGAACAACTGAAGCAAGACAACAAAGATGACAAAGATTTTTTAGTGCGTCTTGGAAAAGCGCGTGGTCAATTACAAGCGTTGAATGAGTACGGTAAAACGGGTGAAAGTAAATACGAAAAAATCATTGCGACTTTCCACGAACATTCGCTTCGCCAATTTGGTAACATTTTTGCGGCGTCGTTAATTGATTTAATGCAACAAAATAACATTATCGAAAACGTCTTTCTACTTTCGAGCGCCTCAAGATACATCGGGCAAACTTCGGCCGTCACTGTGACTGATTTTAACGATGCCGACTTAAATTTAGTCCGTGCAAAACAAATTGATGCAACACAAGCAGATCGCTTAAATATTTATGCAATCCAAAATAGTTATGATGCTATTAATGAAATTAATCACGACTTAAATTTTGTCTACCAAGGTAACACAGTCAATCTCTCAACAACACTAGTTGGTACAGAAGACGACAAAGTCAACCTAATGCAATTTCAAAAATATGCTTTTGCGATTGATAGTACAGAATTCTATGATTACATTTGTGCTCATGACAAGGAAAAAGAATTTTTCACGAGCACCGATTTTTCGATTGGATTTAGTAGCAAAGATAAATCAACAATCAATGATTTTATCGCCGGACTTCGTGATGAAGAACTTTACCAATTAGAAAAAGATCAATATCAAAAAGATTTTTCAGATGTTAATTTTAAATCGCAACGTAACTTAGTTCCAATGAGTGATTATCGAAAAACCTCAGCTTTGTATACTTTATTTGCTTTCGTCATTACATTGATGATTGTGATTTTAACTTTCTTAATTATGTATTTCGTGATGAAAGATTTGATTCGCAGTGACCGTCAAATTTTGAGTTTCCTAAAAAGTTTAGGAACCTCACGTTTGAAATTAACAATTATTAATGTCGTCGGAGTTATCTATCCAATTTTGTTCTCGTTAATTATTAGTATTCCCGTCATGTTCGTTATTCGAAAATATTTATTTGATGCAATTGGGTCATCTTACAATTTCTCAATGGGATTCTTTGATATCAACTACCAAACAATTTTAACAATCGTCATTACGTTCATCGTCAGTCTAACTTTATTCTCAGTTTTAATTTTTATGAACGTGTCAGAAAAAAGTTTAAATCCAATCAATCTTTACCAATCTTCACGAACTGAACGTTTCTTAAATAAATTTAAGCCGGGAGCAATTAAATTCTTCCGGGTGAAAGATAAGTTGTGATTAAGTTTCTTTAATAAAAACTTTTATCAAACGATTGTTTCCTTTATTGTTCTGTCGGTGACGATGGGAGTTTTACTCTTTGGAATGCTGCTAAACTATTCGATTAGGAGAACGATTTCTGATTCTGAAAAATTCTTTGACCCGTACACAACTTCAAGTACGTACTCGAGCGCGACAAGTTATCTTGACAATGGCAATGTTGAGTGAAACTATAAATATGTTGACCAAACATTAGCGGAAAATGAAAATAGTGAAGATAACAATCGAAGAATTTATGTTTTAGATCATGAAATAGAATATTACAAAGGTAAAGAAAAGATTGACATTGAACCAGATCCAATATCGGCAGAACAAAAAATCAAAGAAATTGATTTTGCTGATCGCTACATCACTAAAGCGGATGTAAACAAATTTATTGATGACAGTTTTGATGCAACTAGTTACGGACCGACTTTTGAAAATATTATTAACAACATTCGGATGAAAGCAGACGAAGTGAAAGAATACTATCCTGATTATGCCGGAACCAATGTAATGTTCCGAACTAACTACAAAAGTAGCGATCTAAATGAATTAATGTTTAAAACTATTTATGCATCGACAACCCGATTGATGTCACAACAAAGCCACTGAAGTGGAAATATCAGTTTATTAAAACAAAATGTAACTTCGCAATTTGCTGACTTGAAAGAGATTAATTATGAAACTAAATATCATGAATATAAAATTACTAAACAATTTAGACAAGGAATGACCCAAGAGTACGTGGCTGACCATCTTGTCGACACGGATGTCAACGGCACTAGTGACATTGATTTATACAGCTATGAAAAATTAATTGGAAGCCAAAGCGATGTTAACTTTAGTGGCCAAACTTTCGAATATAGTATTCCCGAAATTAATATTATTGTGCCTAAAATTTTACGCGACCGTATCGGCGATGGTGATTTCTATCTAAACGTGCCAATTTTTAAATATACGCAAGATAAAAATGTCGTCGTTCCCATCAAATTAAATGTTGTGGATATAACTGATGCAACACCAATCAATAACTTATTTGTTAACGACGATGAATTCGAGAATGCGATGGATGAAGCGCTGAAAGTGGTGCAAGCGGGAGTTGAAGACTACTTTGGAAAAGATAACACTTCACCAATTGCTCATTTATTAGAAAATTACCTAACCGAACGCAGTAATGAAACAGCGTTCTACACCAAAACAAATAATAGTTTCTTTGATGAAGGAATGCCACGTGGTTTTGAATATCTAACGCTTGCACCATACGGAGACCCGAACGAAATTGCTAGTTACAATTTGTCAATTAACACAATTGATAATTATCCCGTTACCGTTGACGACTTTAAATTAGAAGCATTAACAAAAAAACGATTATTAGATCCCGTTCAACAGCTGGTGAAAAATATCTCGTTCTTAGCAACGACAATGGCGATTTTAATTTCTTTAATTTTAATTTACTTAATCTTGAAAGAAAATAACCGAATTATTAAGATCCTGAAAATTATGGGATACCGTAAAAAAGAAATAATTAAGTATTTAATCTTTGGGTATGTCTTGTCCTCAATCTTAGCAGGGGCACTTGCCATCCTGATTTCGTACTTAATGTATAAAGTGATTACCGACGGATTATCAAGTGCATATAAAATTCAATTTGTATGCCATTACTCAGTTGGATTTGTCCTAACTGACATCTTTATTGTGCTGGGATTTGTCTTGGTTGTCTTTTTATCAATTCTGTTTGTTTCTCGTAAGACAAAAGTCAATTCTATTGAACAAGCAAATTAATCCTTATATAATGAAATAGACTTAGGTCTATTTTTATTTTGGGGGTCCAATGAAAAAAACAATTTGTAATTTAGAGGAATTAGATGCTTTTGCTGGTGAATTGGCAAAAAAAGCTGCTGCTAATACTTGTCTACTATTAGACGGTGATTTAGGAGCAGGGAAAACAACACTCACAAAAAGAATCTTGCACCATTTAGGAGTGCAAGAAAATGTTGCTTCGCCGACTTTTGTGATTCTAAATCAATATGAAACACCGCAATTAAAAATTAACCACATGGATGCCTATCGTTTGGATTACAATGAAGATATTGAGCAGTTTGCAGAACAATTTGATGGGGCTTTCAATGTGATTGAATGGTCCAAGAATTTAAATTTTGCTTTTTCCGGCTTTAAGATAATTAAAATTCAAATTAAAATGATTGACGACAATTGTCGAGAATTCGAGGTGGAATAATGCGTTCCTTATTTGTAGATACAACTTATAATAACATCCACTTGATCTTAGAAGAAGACGGTAAAATTCTAAACCATCGTAAGATTAAAAATATTATTAAAATGAGCGATATCTTTAATGAAGCAATTGAACAATTGGTACAAGACATCAAATGAACGTTGCCAGAAATTGACAACCTTTACCTCACAACTGGGCCGGGTAGTTTTACTGGTGTCCGTGTTGGTGTCACCTTTGCTAAAACCTTAATGCTCTTAAAGCCGGAGCTTAATGTCTACGCTATTTCGTCACTGCAGTTCCAAGCAGGAAGTGGCGACGCGATAAGTTATATCGATGCCAAAGGTGGAAGTGTCTATTTTGCTGTTTATCAAGATGGGGCAGCGGTCATTCCGGACCAAATCCTGGAACAAAATATCGCCGTCACAATTGCGAACGAATTTGAAGGGTTTGAATCCTTTTATGATATGGCAGAATTTAACTATGAACAAAATTACCTAGCTTTAAAAGGCAGTTTTAAGAAAATTAACACAACTGAAGAATTAGAACCAACATATATTAAAAAGTTTATGTAGAGTTATAAAAGACATTAAAATTTGTTATAATTCTTTTGTACGGATTGGTACTCAAGTTGGTGAAGAGGGCACCCTGCTAAGGTGTTAGGTCGGGCAACCGGCGCGAGAGTTCGAGTCTCTCTCAATCCGCCATTTAAATAAAAATTAAACAACTGTTGCGGCAGTTGTTTTTTAGTTTTTAGGATATAATTTTAATAAGGTGATAATTATGGCAAAAGAAAAAAAAGTTGATATTGAGTTATCAAACGAAGCTCCGAAGAAGGGGTTCTTTTCAAAAATATTTAAAGGAAAGTCAGAACAACATAAAGTTCTGTCACATATTAAAAGTAGTAATATTAAAAACTTCTTGTTTTATACCGATGTGAGCAACTGCTTACTGATTTTAGAACAAGGAATTAGAACATTAAACGAACGAAAATTAAAAAAAGGTGAAGAATACACGGTTTGAACTTATTTAGAAAACAGTAATTCCATTGGATTAGAATTTGATTCATCAACAAGAGCAAACTTTTGAAAATGAGCAACTAATGCCAAAATTGATGTGGCAAAAGTTGCTGTCATTGCGGTTGATCCGGCTAAGTTAGCAAAAATCTGTAAAAAGGATTGAGCATTTGACCATGTCGCAAATGTTGTTTATGTGTATGAAACAATTCCACCCGAAGCAATTTCGTGAATAATGATAAAAGATCGTAAGAACCTACAAAGAATTAAAACTATCGTTGAAGGAAATGGAATTAACATTAAAGTATTCTATGGCGAAAACGGAAATATAGAAGAATAGAGGAACGCTGAATGGCTGATAATAAGAAAATGAATCTCATCACTCCCCGTGATGTGGATTTTGCAAAATGATATACCGACGTTGTTAAAAACGCCGGTTTAATTGATTACGGACATGTTAAAGGAACAATTATTTTTAAACCCTATGGATATGCAATTTGAGAAAACATCCAAAAAATTCTTGATGCTGAGTTTAAAAAACTCGGAGTGGAAAATGTTTATTTCCCACTTTTAATTCCTAAGAGTCTTCTTCTTAAAGAAGCAGACCACGTCGAAGGGTTTGCACCAGAATTAGCAACTGTGACAAAAGTTGGTGATAAAACTTTAGAAGAAGAATTATACATTCGTCCCACTAGTGAAGTACTGATTATGACGCACTTTGCCAAAGAAGTGAAATCGTACCGTGACTTACCTTTGATTTATAATCAATGAACAAATGTCATGCGTTGAGAAAAAACAACCAGACCATTTTTAAGAACGTCAGAATTCTTGTGACAAGAGGGACATACCATTCATAGTAATCCTGAAGAAGCGAAAAACCTAACTTTGAAAATGTTAGAAGTTTACGCACAATTTGCTGAAACGGCGTTGGCGATTCCAGTAATTCGTGGTCAAAAAACAGAACATGAAAAATTTGCCGGAGCAGCTGAAACTTACACAATTGAATCAATTATGTATGATGGTCAAGCACTGCAATCCGGAACTTCGCATTACTTTGGTGATAATTTTACCAAAGCTTTTGATATCAAATTCCAAAATAATAATCAAAAAGAGGAATATGGATACACAACTTCATGAGGAGTATCAACGCGTTTAATCGGAGCAATTATTATGACACATGCCGATGACTTTGGGCTGGTCCTACCATCGGCTGTCTCGCCCGTTCAAGTGCAAATTATTAAAATTAAAGACACACCAGAAATTAATACTGTTGTTAAGGATATTCAAACTAATTTAAACCAATACCGTTTATTTGTTGATGAAACTGATAAATCATTTGGGTACAAAATTTCTGAAGCAGAAATTAAAGGGGTTCCAATTCGGATTGAAATTGGACCCCGTGATTTAGAAAATGGTTGTGTTACAATTTCACGTCGTGATCTGAGAAATAAAGTGCAAGTTAAATTAGCTGATATTGTTGATTATGTCAATACCGAAATAGTGGCATACGATGCCGCGCTCTTTGCGACCGCTTTAAAAAACAGCGAAGCAAAAACTTTCCAAGCAACAACCATGAGTGAGTACCAAACAATTTTAGCAAAAGGGAATGGAATTGTTCTAGTTCCATTTTGTGGTGATGTTAAATGTGAAGCGGATGTGAAACAAAAAACAGCAACCAATTCACGTTGTATTAAAGAGCAAAAAAAAGGCAAATGCTTTAACTGTAATAAGGATTCTGAATTAATGGTTTACTTCGGAAGAGCATATTAATCCTCGATATTTACAAAAAAGATGAAAGTATTATAATAAAGATATTAAAGTTTACCGGGGGTAACGAATATAAAAAAGAAGAAGTCTAAAAACTTCTTCTTTTTCATTATCAATCTTTTCCAACAATGATATCAACTAATGGTTTGAATTCAAAGTGGACATCAGAATCTTTGACTTTTCTAATATCAAATTCATTTAAAACCTCATCAAAGATTTTAACAAATTCGGGATCAGGCATATCTGGTACATCCGGCTTTACGGTAAAGTAAATGCGTGAAAAGGTAAAAATTGGGTAACGTCCAATATATTGAAACATTTTTCTTTTGACTTCACGACGTTTAGCATCAAATTCAGTAAATAATTTATTTTTGCAAACAGTAAATAATTCAATTGCTTCGCGAATAGTTTTAATGTTTGATTCCAATTGGTATTGAATCAAACCTAAGAAGAAGGCAATTCAAGTTTGAAAATTAGAACTCTTATCTAATTTGGCCAATTGTTGATAGTATTCGAATTGATCGTGTAAAATCGCTTTTGAAATATAGAAATATGGTTCTTCTGTTAAAGCATATTTATTAAGAACTAAATTGAAGATGATTCTTCCGGTTCTTCCGTTCCCATCTGTAAAAGGGTGAACTTTTTCAAAGAAAGCATGAGCAACAGCCGATTTCACAAGAGCGACAAGTGTTCTGTCGTAACCGTGAAATTTTTCTTCATCATTTAATCAATCACACAATTCGGTGATGTAATTTTCAACATCAACCGGATCGGGAGGATAGTGGTTGGCGATTTTAACGTATTTGACACGGAAGTTTCCGGGGTTAGCGTTAATCGCATCAACCGACATCATATTTTGAAATAGTTCATTATGAATGGCACGCACTAAATCAGCCGAAAACTTCGGATTATTACGGAGTGCTTCGTGCCCGCGTTTTAAAGCGGAAACGTAGTTTGATACCCGTTTTGAGTTTGGAGTATCAGCCGCTAAGATTTCAATATCGTTGGTATCAATTCCTTCAATCATATTAGAATGACGTGCTTCATATTTTAAAAGCTGCATTGATAAGAATTGGGTATCAAAAGGGGCATTTTGAACATAAGAATTATACTGACGAAATGTTTTAACAATCTTTTCAACTTGGTAAGCATATTGCTTAATATCAAAAGTCACATCTCAAATACTATATAATTTCATAATTCACACCCCTTATTTGCACGAATAATTATACCATTTTAACGTGTTGCTCTCAATACCCAATCAAAAGTACACTTATAGTGTGTTGCAATTCGTGTGATTTTCTTGTATAGTGGTTTTAACCCTTTATTGGGAAAAGGAGAAAAATTAAAATGAACAAAAGTAGAATTTTAGGTCTAATTGGTTCGGGTGTATTTGCATTTTTAGCAATAATCGTTGTATTTGCGATTGGTATTAAAAGCAAAGAATCAATGGGTCAATCAGTAACTTATACATTAACTTCAAGTGATGATTATTTAAATTCTTACCACCACATGATGGATAAATTTAAAGGATTGTACGCAGCTGGATTAGTATTTACCTTAATTGGTTTACTATTTGCAGTACTTGCAATCTTCTTAAAAGATAAAACTGGTAGAATCATGATTATCATGGAATTAGTATTCATAATTTTAGGAATGATCTTGATTTTGTCAGGAACAGCTGGATTTGTGTCAGACGTAAAAAGTATGATGAAAGATCTTTCATATGGTATAACTTTAAGTACATCAGACCCATTTAACACAGGTATCTTAGCAGCTAACTACTTATTAACACTTGCTGGTGGTGTAACAGGAATCGTCCTTGCCGCATTAAGCATTAGATACGATAGATAATTAGTTTAAATATCACATAACTTAAATACAAGCAAATGCTTGTATTTTTTTATGAAAAAAACCGCCGAGAATGGCGGTTAAACATTGTTTTACTTTTTTTTATTAAGTCGAGGCTTATCGGTTTTTTTGATATGATCGTTTCAAATTTCTTGCACGTAGGCATGATCAAAGACACCTTGGCGACTTTTGACCATTTTTTTAATACGTTCAACTCCTTCTCAGACGTTCTCAATAATTTTGTGGGGATATTTTCAATCCAAACGGTTCCGATTGAATTCGCGTAAATCTAAGATTTTGTACGAATTATCGTGAAATATTTTGACATCTAAGTCGTAATCAATGTATTTAACTGTATCATCTTCGGTAATGAAAGGTGATGCGAGATTACAATAATAATTAATACCTTTAGTTTTAAACATCGAAATGACGTTAAATCATTCATTCTTATAAAAGAATCAGACAGCTGGTTCGTTCGTTTTTCAACGCCGACCATTCAGTTCTGTGACTAAAACATCTTCATTGATTAAAATTAATACATCTTTGTTATTCTGATATACTATTGCTTTTTCTCAGACACGATATAGATTACCATTATGTTTGTATGCATGAATTGAAACGGAATCACCGGGTTTAATTGCCATAGCAAGACCCCCTTTCACACATTAATAATCTTTTTGTTAATCGACTCACTATTATTATAACGAATTAGTGTTATATATAAAAATATATCGGGAAAAAAATAAAATTAAGAGTATAATTTTATTTTGAGTTTTCACCCTTAATTTTTAATTAATGTATAATACAAAAAGAAGTAGGTTTTAAAATGGATAAAGCAAAGATTCGTAATTTTAGTATTATTGCCCATATCGATCACGGTAAATCCACATTAGCCGATCGTCTATTGGAATTAACCGGAGCTGTTGATAAAAGAAATATGCAAGAACAACTCCTTGATTCAATGGATATTGAACGCGAACGCGGAATTACCATCAAATTAAATAGTGTGCAATTAAAATACCAACACACCGATGGACAAGAGTACATTTTTCATTTAATTGACACACCAGGTCATGTTGATTTTACGTACGAAGTCTCACGTAGTCTCGCTGCTTGTGAAGGAGCACTTTTGGTTGTTGATGCATCACAAGGAATTGAGGCGCAAACATTAGCGAACGTGTATCTTGCCATGGATAATAACCTTGAAATCATTCCGATCATTAATAAGATTGATTTACCAGCGGCCGACCCAGAACGTGTCAAACAAGAAATTGAAGATGTCTTAGGAATTCCGTGTGACGATATTCCGTGCATTTCGGCTAAGACTGGATTAAATGTGGCCGATGTCTTAAATGCAATTGTCGAACGCATTCCGTTTCCGCTCACAGCAGAAGATGACGAACCATTAAAAGCTTTAATTTTTGATTCATACTATGATAAATATCGTGGGGTCATGATTTCAATGCGGATTTTTGAAGGAACTGTGAAGATCGGTGACAAGATTCGTATGATGGCAACGGGTGCTGAATATGAAGTTGTTGAACTGGGAGTCAAAACACCGGCAGAAGTCAAAAAAACTTCGTTAGAAGCTGGGGAAGTTGGATGACTTGCCGCTTCCATTCGAAACGTCAAAGATGTTCACGTTGGAGATACCATCACAAAAGTTGATAATCCAACAAAAGAACCGCTACACGGATATAAACAATTAAACCCGATGGTTTATTGTGGAATTTACCCAATTGAAAATACCAAATACCAAAACCTAAAAGATGCTTTGGAGAAAATGGTTTTATCAGACTCTTCGTTAGTTTATGAACCAGAAACTTCGCAATCACTTGGATTTGGATTCCGTTGTGGTTTTCTCGGATTGCTCCATATGGATGTAATTCAAGAACGCATTGAACGAGAATACGATCTGGACTTAATCGCAACTGCGCCGTCAGTAATCTACAAAGTTTTCTTGACCAACGGAGAAGAAATTCAAGTTGATAATCCAGCAATGTTACCGGATCCGCAAAAGATTCGCGAGATTCAAGAACCGTTTGTTAAAATTCAAATTATGACACCAGAAGATTATGTTGGTGACTTGATGCAATTGTGTCAAGATAAACGGGGAATTTACGTTGACTTGGAACATCACGATTCATCACGTCGCACTTTAATTTACGAAATGCCTTTAAGTGAAATTGTCTTTGATTTCTTTAATAAACTAAAATCAATTTCGCGCGGATACGCTTCGTTTGACTATGAATTAATTGGTTACAAACCTTCCAAATTAGTCAAAATGGATATTCTTTTAAACGGGCAACAAATTGATGCGTTGTCAGTCATTATTCATAAAGACTTTGCTTATTCCAGAGGAAAAGTCTTGGCTGAAAAACTAAAAGAACTAATCCCACGCCAAAACTACGAAGTTCCTGTCCAAGCTGTGATTGGCGGGAAAGTAATTGCTAGAACAACAATTAAAGCTTACCGAAAAGATGTGTTATGAAAATTACATGCCGCCGATATTTCGCGTAAGAAAAAACTACTAGAAAAACAAAAAAAAGGTAAAAAACGAATGAAAGCCATCGGGAATATTGAAGTTCCCCAAGAAGCATTTATTGCCGTCTTAAAATTAGACGATTAAAAAATGATATAATTATTTTATTGAGGAGTGGTAAGATGAAAGGTCTAAAAATCGCTAGAATATTTACAGTTTGTGTTACTGCTTGTTTACTCGTTACGGTTGTTCCGTTTGTGACCAATACTGCCGATACAACTAGTATTGTCATTAAAATCTTTGATTTTAATTTCTTTGCGAATCAAAATAAAGTCTTGCATTTATTTGCTGACCCTAAAATTGATGCAGCGGTTTATTTAACTGGTGTCTACGGGTCGTTAGCTTGTGGGATTGCCATCTTTTGTGCTTTCTGATTAACACTAATTAAAAAACAAAAGATTTCTTTAACTTTTAATATCCTAACCATTATTTTTGATCTTGGTGCTGTTGTTTGCATTATTATTAAAGCACTAACTTTTTCAGTGTTCTTTTTTGAAAATGAAAAAATTATTTGGGTCTTTTTAGCTCCAGTCATGATTCTTGCCATTGTTGATGTTATTCTAGCAACAACCGATGCAGTAGCAAAAAGTCTACTAACTAAAATGGCAACCATTCAAGCATCGGCTCCAGCTGTGCAATATGTGGCGCAACCATTAGGAGCTGATGGTGTTCCAATTCAAAATCCGCAAGCTTCACAACCATTAACTGATAGTGTGCAAATTAAACAACGAATTACTAATTTAAAATCTGGTTTAAATATGCCGTCTTATGACGAAGCGTTGGAAGTGATTGAGTCAACTGGTGAGTGACAAGGACTTAATATGAAAGATGTGCAAGAATACAACTATGAAGATGAAATTGCTCAAAACCAAATGAAATTAAACAAACGTTTAAGTGGGGAAGCAGCAAATCCAGCTGCTAAAGACTAAGATGAAAAAAGAAAAAACAGTCAAAGAAGTCACCACCGTAGCGCCCAAAAAAGCCAAGACCAAAAAACACCGATTAAAATTCCGTAAACCAAAAACAACTAACCCGATGATCATTACGATGATTTATTTATTTCGGGTTTTAGTCATTGTGTTTGTAGCGGTCTATCCCGTTTTAATTGCTTGTACTGCCGCGTTTGATGATGGAGCAAAAAACTTTATGCTTTACGCGCTTTATTCCTTGCCACAAAATTTTGTGAAATTCTTAACATTTAATTCCCAATCAAGTGCTGAAGGAGCAGTTCGTGTGATTCCACTCTTGATTTGACTTGTTTTCGCTTTGATGGTCTTTTTAATGTACTTCTTGCCATTTATTTTAAGTAAACACAAAGGAGCAAAAGGGTTCTTAGCATTTTATTACATGCTTTTTGCTGCGATTGGATATGGTTTGATTTATGGAGCACACTTCTGATTAATTGACCAATTACCACACGGTGATACGGGCCTTGATCCTGTCATTATGGATCAAAAGACCATGTATTGAATTGAACTAAAAAATACCTTTAGTTATACTTCGTTTTGAATGATTGGACAACAAATCTTTCACGGAATTACTTTTGTCTTTGGTGTTTGATGTGCGATTGAATCAATTTTAATTCGCAAGAAAAAATTAAGTTACGATGACTTAGTGACCAACTTTGATCGTGAAAACACACTGGCAAATAAAATCCTGAACGGACAATTGGAATTTGGAAACGTTGCTGACGAAAACTTAAAACTTTCAATTATGAAATTGAAAAATAAGTTAAATGTCGAAGCAGCAATGGTTGAAGAAAAAGTCGTTTACAAGGACGAAGAAGTTGAGGAAGACCCGCCTAACGAGGCCGCAGCAACAGCGGTGCCGCCAGATGATAAGACGGATCACAAAGAGGCAACTGCGTAATGGCGAAGACTTTAACATATGAGAAGGAATTGTCATTCCAAGGTCGTAAAATTAATTATCTACTAAAAATTCGGGAACAAAAGAATATTGTCTTGCGTTTGCAAAATGATGAAATTGTGGTTTCCGCTCCGTTTTATGCGAACGAGTGAGAGATTGAACAAATCATTTATAAGAACATTCGTAAGATAGAAGCGTATCTGAAATTCATTGATACTTACAAAGTTTATGAATTAAACGGAACAGAAAAATACATTAAAATTTGGGGGCAAAACTTTCCCTTTGCGTACGAAAGCGATATTTTAACAGCGGACGAGAAAAGCGAATTTAAATTCTTCTTTCGTCAATACGAAACAGCGAACGAAACCGTTTTAAAAATGTATAACAAGTTAAAAAAAGTCTATGAACACGAATTTACCGAACGAATCGCTTACTGAGCGAATTTAATGGATTTAGAGTTTAAGAATCTAACGGTTAGATGATTTAAAGGAAAATGAGGAGTTTGTTATCCTTCCAAATCAAAAATCCTGCTGAATATTCGCTTAATTCATTATGATAAAAGAGCGCTCGATTATGTTTGTGTGCATGAACTAGCGCATTTGCGTCACGGTAATCACTCGCGTGACTTTTGACATTTTGTCGAGAAGTATTTACCGGACTATAAAAAACGAGCTGAAATCCTCAAAATTAAATTGAAATAAGGTTACTTTATTATAAGTAACCTTTTTATTAATAAGTTATAATAAGAAAAATGGGGTAATATTATGGGTTGAAAAAAAGACTTTAAGAAGCAATTTAATGAACGTCGCAAGAGTATTTTTGATTACAGCGACGGTGTTTCTAGTGTCATTATTTGGGAACGGTCATATGAGTCGCCAAAAACGCTTTTACTAGATGATATTCGTCTAAAGCGTCGCTGATTTGACGCTGATTTAGCGGAACGCACCGAGAATTACAGCCAACCCGAAATGTTACATAAATACAATTACGTTTTTAATAGTTTGGGTGTGTCTGAGTATTTTGAAAAATACCTAACCATCGGAGATTTTGAAAACACAGTTAAATTAATCACATCACAACACGGTGAATACGCAGCGCAAGTTGTTTTATTAATGTTAAAAAAATGAGTTTACTTTACTGAGATCAAATTCTGAGATGTTTACAACATTACCTTTATGGGGCAAAAAGAATTTGACGAAAACATTGCGAAGAAAATCTTTGAAGCAATGAAACTAACTGGTTTAGAAGCAATTGATGGCATGTTGAATAAAGCGAACGAATTGTTAGAAACAGTTAGTAATCTTGACCCGTATCGTCATTACTTGATGATTGAGGAATTAATCGATATTGGAGAAGATTTCACTTGACACTGGTCGAAGATGTTAGACCAAATCGTGGACAGCGCCATTGCGGCAATGTACAACGAAACAATTAGTGAAGAATTTACAAGCGACGACACCATTCAATTTGATTCAACTTTTGATGATTTCTTTGAGAAAACCAAAACAATGGTATTGAACGATGAGTTGGATGAAGCAATGGAATACTTTGGAATGACTTTCGCTTCCAGTGAAGGGGAGTTCAAAAAAATCTACCGCACACTGGCAAAACAATATCACCCTGATATTAATCGCGATCCGTCAGCGGCTGTTGAAATGAAACGAATTAATATGTACAAAACAATTATTGAAGATTACTTTAGTAATACTTTAGGAGGTTAGTTATGGAACAAATTAAAACGGCGTGAAAAAATATTGTCACAGCATCGAACCAATTGGTAACGAACTATAAAGCGGGCGGGAAAATTCCCCAAAACGAGGTCAAATCTTTTGTTGATTGCCTTGTTAACTTATCAGTGGAGTTTGTTTCCAAACGCGAGGATTTTTTAATTTTTCTACGTGATAATTACCACAAAATGTTTTTACCAGCTGTTAACTTAATGTCGTCAGCTGATTCTGTTGCTGTGATTATGCAAGCAAATGAAGGAATAAACGATTACTTGATTCTTGTCAATGTCTTTCGTAGTTTATTAGTTTCACTTGACACAATGGCGAGCGGATATTGATTAAAACAAAGTGAAATATATGCCGCCAAGGGCGACCTTGACCAAGACGTTTTTAAAAAATTAATTCAAAAGGCAAATTATGCCATTTTCAATAAAACTGAGGAAGAAGAAATTGCCATTACCGGCATTAAGGATGATGAATACTTCCGTACCATTATGAATCAAGATTTGTGAAAAGAGATTGAAGCTTTAGATCACAAATATATTTTAAAAAATCAGGAAAACTTTGAATATTTCCAGCAATTATTAATCGCTACCGACCAATTGGCGGACGATATGGTGATTAATCTTTGAGCGGTCTTGGCTGTTGGGTTTTCATATATTGATTATTTAAATAACCGTCTAAATTAATAAC
>JALAGN010000073.1 GCA_022712415.1 Spiroplasma sp.
AAATAAAACATTAAAAAAAAATCCCGGTCTTGACATAAATGAATTGGTAGTTACTAACAATGGACCAGTGGGGGCAACAATATCGGCAAAGGAAGGTTCAAAAATTTATACAGGATTCGTGCCAGTTTCATATAACTTTGACAGAGACTATACAGAACTAAGTGACGTAATCACAAATCCAGATTTAGGACATATTTTAAACAATTCAAGCGATTGCATTTTAGCAAAAATTAAAGAAATGTATCCAGATTTGAATATCAACCTTTTATCAGCACGACCATCTAGTTTTAATAACTCGGCCATTATTCTTGTTAAGTCGCCTGTTAACGACAGTTTTTTAACAGGAGAAGTGACTGTAACTTTCTTATTACCAGAAGAATTGAAAGATGCAACTGATACTAATACTCTTGTATGGGGACGAATTGAAGATAGTACAGATGAAACGTTAAGAAAACACTTGAAAGATGATATTGTTAATCTCCAAATGGATCAAATTGAAATTATTGTGGACTCAAAAACATCTGCAACTATCAAAGCAATCGAAGGTTCATTGGTTTATAAAGGACAAATTACAGTTTATTTTGTAACTGAAGTCATCGATTTAACTGAAGTATTTCCTGAAGACGATAGAGATATGGGTATACTGGTCCTGGAAGGCGATGACCTTGCTGAAAGGTTATTAAGCTGTTCAGAAATCAATGCACACAAATTTGGACATTATTATATGGAGGAATTAAAAGCTGTTGATGTAACTGATACTCAAGTTACAATTCAAGCAAACGAAGATTCTCAAATTTATAAAGGTGAAGTTACTTTAACTTACACACGTGATCCTAGAACTTGATTACGAAATGATTTAGTAGTGAGAGACTTAGGGGAACTTCCTGACGATAATGATGAAACAATTTGAAATAAACTACAAGAACTAAATCCAAACTTAAGAATAGATGAACTTGTAATTTTATCAAAAGTACCACATTCTGCTTGATTAACCGTTAAAGAAAATTCGGAAGTTTATTTCCCAACAGGAACTTCTGAAGCCGGACTTATTATGTATACCATTGCTGAATAACAACTTAGCATAATTAAAATATTCAAAGATTAGATTCTTAGTTGAATCTATTTTTTGAGTGTAAATTACCGATTAGCCGTGTGACTTTTTCCGTCAAAATCACCGAAAATATGGTATAATTTTAAAGATTAAAAGAGGTGGCTTGAAATGGCAGAAAAAGTATATCAATTGTCTTCAGAACAAATTGGGGTAATTCAATTTAATAATCCATGATTATTTGTGCATATCTCAATTGATGGGGAAAAAACTTCAACAAATGAATTTTTACCCACAATTGAAATTGGAGTTAAAACCTTTCCCAAAATCTTTGAAGATAATGTAATTAAAGTTTGACAAGCTCAAGGCCCTGAGGGTGAAGCAAAAATTGAAAACCTACGTCAATTTTTACTAAAAACATGATGAAATCCTGGTCTTGAAACAATGCGTAAATCAATGTATGAACAATATGGAAGTCCTGAATTTAAGGATCGTACAAGTGAAGAATTATTGTATGATGGATTTGGTTTCATGGGATTAACAGTTGCTCATATCGCACTTCGTTTAAATGACAAACACTTTTGATTTGATGATTTACATTTATCAACTCGTGTTGTTGATAAATTCTTATCAGTTAACTTTTGAGAAAAAATTAAAACAGAAGCGATGGCATTAATTGGAACAACGCAATTGAAATAATAAAAATGTCACAATTAGTATTGTGACATTTTTTTTGTCGCGAGAATATCGTTGATCTTAATCGTAAAGTGGCGAATAAAGTCCTGTTTAAAGATATAAATAAATTTAGCGTCCGGATAATAATGGGTCATTTTTTGGGGACCAATTCCTTCGTAAAAGTCGATGACACTGTGATTAATGTTACAAAAGATAATATCGACTTTTGAACGGAATCCAAAAGTGGAAGTTCCTTTTTTGGCGACATAACGGTACCCGATTTCGTGGTTTAAGTCATCCTTAAAAACGAGGTTATTTAATTTATCGCGAAAATTGCGAATGGTGTAGACGACAACATTAATGGCTTCACCATTATGAATCATTTGAAATGTGGCTTCATGGGGATTGGGATTATTTTTCTTTTTTAAATTGCGATAGCCACTAAATAGACTGCGTAATGTTTTAAACATATCTAACACCTCAACTTTGTTAATTATACTTTAATTATGTATAATAATTAGGAAATGAGGACGACAAAATGGCAAAATGCGCAATATTTTTAGCTAATGGTTTTGAAGATACTGAAGCCGTAGCAACTTGTGATGTATTAAGAAGGGCAGAAAATTTAAAACCAGGTTCATTTCCCGTTGTGGAATATGTGTCTTTAAATGCTTCATTAGAAGTAACAGGACGATGAGGAACAAAATTAACAGCGGACAGAACTTTTAGTGATTTTAACTTTAGTGATTATGACGCTTTAATCCTTCCAGGTGGGACTGACGGAGTTGCCGCTATGATGGAAAACACAGTGTTATTAGATGGGATTAAAGCTCATGCGGCCGGTGGTAAAACTGTCGCGGCAATTTGTGCGGCACCCCAAATTCTGGGAAAACTTGGTTTAGTTGATAATAAAGATGTTACTTTCTATCCGGGATGTGACCAATATTTGGATAAAGCAATTAAACGTCCAACCGCTGCTGCGATTGAAGACGGCAACATTATTACTGGTTCTTCCATTGGAGGAGCACTAATGTTTGGATTACAAATTGTCGATCACTTTACATCAACTGAAACAATGTTGGAACTTCACCAAAAATTAGTTTTTAATGAATAAAAAGTCAAAATTTATTTACAATAGGATTATTTTTCGTTAAAATTACTCTATGGTTATATTATTAAAGGAAGGGGAAACCCTTCCTTTAATATTGAAAAAAGGAGAAATATTAAAATGGTAAATGGACAAGAGTTCTTAGAAGCGATTTATTCGATCGCTGACGAAAAAAGAATCGACAAAGACATTATTCTCGAAGGTGTCCGCGAAGGATTTCAAAAAGCGTATGAAAAATACTTTGATCCCGATGCAATTATTCGTGTTGATATCGACCAAGAAGCCGGACAAATTAAAGTGTTCCGTGAATTGGCGGTTGTGCAAAAAGTGGAAGACGAAATTTCAGAAATTAGTTTAACAGAAGCACAAGCAAAATACGACGCCGACGCCGTTGTTGGTGGGGCAGTTTACGAACCGGTTGTCTTTGACGATGAGTTTTCACGTTTGGCAATCGTGCACGTGGGGCAAATTATTAAACAAAAAATCCGTGAAGGGGAAAAACAAAAGATTTATGAAGAATTCGCGGATAAAGAATTTAAATTAATTTATGGGGAAGTAAAAGATTTAACGGAATCAAACTACTTGGTCTCAGTTGACGGTTCAATCATTCCGATTTGAAATAAAAAAATGATTCCCGGGGAATCATTTAACATCGGACAAACAATTGGGTTCTATGTTGAAAACATCTCAAAAGATGATAAACATTCGCAAGTTCAAGGAACACGTACGCACCCAGGATTCTTACAACGTTTAATGGAAAGTGAAATCCAAGAAATTGGGGAAGGATCAGTTGAAATTAAAGCTGTTTCGCGTGAACCAGGAAAACGTGCCAAAGTTGCAGTTTATTCATATGATTCAACAATTGATGCAATTGGAGCTTGTGTTGGAGCGGGAGGACAACGAATTCGTTCGATTACCAACCAATTAAGCGGAGAAAAAATCGATATTATCTTATGAGACGAAAACTATGAAAAATTCATTATTAACGCGATGGCACCAGTTCGTGTCATTTCGATCGATTTAGATCTTGAATACGAAGAAGTGACATTAGTTGTTCCTGACGAACAACTATCACTTGCTATTGGGCGTCATGGAGTTAGTTCTAAATTAGTTGCCAATTTAATCAACTTAAAAGTGAACATTGTTTCTTTAAGTGATGCCGCTGGTTTTGGAATTGAAGTCCTTTGAAACGGGAATATTACCAAAGAAGAATTGGAATCACACGAATTCCTAAACAACATTAATCGTCGTCGTGGCGGGGATGACAAGCGTAAACGTGGTGCTCATAAAGATGAAGCACAACAAGATGCAAAAAAAACCCCAGCACACGATGAAATTGATGAAACTAATTTTGTCCAAGCAACATCAATCGATGAAATCCAAGAAAATATCAACTTATTTGATGAAATTGCTGATTCAAGTAATGAAACAGCCGACTTTAATGTTGATGAGTTGGATGACACTTACGATGAATACTATGAAAAATAGTGACCATCTTAATTTAAGAAAAGATGTTTCATCAAATACCATGGTTCCGAAACAAAATTTAATCCGCATTGTCAAAAACAAAGACGGACAGATTTTTGTGGATCCAACCAAAAAAGCAAACGGGCGTGGAGTTTACATCGCACCGACCCGTGAAGCTTTAGAACGAGTAAAAAAAACGAACGCTCTAGCAAAAGGGTTAAAAGTTAAAATCGATCCGCAGTTTTATGCGATATTAGAAAAAGAAATAGCGGAGAATTGAGATTAATGCACCAAAAATTGTTAGGGTCACTCGGATTAATTGCCAAAGCACGGAAATTGATTTACGGTGAAATGCTTTTTGATATGATTACCCAGGGTAAAATTCGGGTGGTCATAATCGCGAACGACATGAGTGATAAACAAAGAAATAATTTAATCAACAAATGTAAAAACAACGAAGTTCCATATCATGAAATTAATGATTTAACTTCGGCCGAACTAAGTTTTAGTATTGGACGTCATAACGTCAAAGCTGTGGGGGTAACAGATGCAAATTTTGCTAAATTAATTAAGAACACATTTTAGTTTTGAAAAAAAGGGAGTGATTCTATGGCTAAAAACAACAACAATAAAAACAGCAATAAACAGGTACAAGCAAAACAAAAAAAAGATCATATTAATAATTTAAAATCAAAATTACGCGAAACAAAAGAAGTTGGGTTAGTGGACGGCGTTTTCGTCTATACAGAACCGTTATCGATCGCTGATTTTGCCAAAAAAGTCGGAAAAGGTCCGGCCGAAATTGTGAAACAATTCTTTAACAAAGGAATGATGGTGACACAAAACCAAATCTTGACTGAGGAACAAATGGGTGAATTATGTCTTGAATTTGGATATGACTTTAAAAAAGAAACAACCGTAACTAAAGAAAATATCTTTGATACGTTTGATACTGCTGATAAAGATGAAGATCTTGTGAAAAAAACACCTGTTATTACAATTATGGGACATGTTGACCACGGAAAAACCACACTTCTTGATTCAATTCGGAACACAAATGTAACCGAAGGTGAATTTGGAGGAATTACCCAACATATCGGGGCGTACCAAGTTAAAAGTAAAGACCAAAAAATTACTTTTATTGATACACCAGGCCATGAAGCCTTTACCGAAATGCGTGCGCGTGGTTCAGCTGTCACTGATATTGTTATTTTAGTTGTCGCTGCTGACGATGGTGTGATGCCGCAAACTGAAGAAGCGATTGACCATGCCAAAGCGGCGAACGTGCCGATTATTGTGTTTGTCAATAAAATTGACAAACCAGGAGCTGACCCAAGCAAAGTTAAAATGGAATTAATGAATTTTGGAATTGTAGCAGAAGAATTTGGTGGAGACATTCCGTTTGTGGAAGGTAGTGCCAAAGCCAGAACCGGAATCGATACTTTACTCGAAACCATTTTATTCTTGTCAGAAATTAATAATTGAACTGCCAATCCGAATAAATATGCCCGCGGAACCATTATTGAGGCGAACCTTGATAAGGGCCGTGGTCCGGTCACAACAATCCTCGTCCAAAACGGAACTCTAAAAATGCGCGATTGCGTCGTTGCAGGGTCTTCATATGGAGTTGTACGCCAAATTGAAAACGAAAAACAACAACAAATTAACGTTGTTGAACCAGGGCAACCAGCCGTGATTATCGGACTTTCTGAAGTTCCGAAAGCCGGAGATAAATTTATGGTTGTTCCGGATGAAAAAGTTGCTCGTGAAATTGCTGAAGCTCAAGCTGAAAAAAATGCTCGAGAAAGCCGTCAAAAATCACAAAACTTGTCGCTTGATTCGATTAAAGAAAAAATTGATTCAAACGAACTAAAAGAAATTCGCATTGTGTTAAAAGGGGATACCCAAGGGACTGTTGAAGCGGTCCGAAATAGTATTCTACGAATTCAAATCGATGGGGTTAAAATTAACGTCATTCGTGCCACAACTGGAGCGATCTCGACATCCGATATTTCCTTAGCGCTTGCTTCAAAAGCACTTGTTTACGGATTTAACGTCCGTCCGAGTGGAGCGGTGCGAAACAAAGCGGATGAGGATGGGATTGAAATCCGTCTACACAACATTATTTACAAATTAATTGAAGAATTAGAATTAGCCGCTAAAGGAATGCTTGATCCTGAATTTGAGGACATTTCGTTAGGAGAAGCTGAAGTTCGTCAATTATTTAAACACTCTGATGTCGGGACAATCGCTGGTTGTCACATAATCTCTGGTTCAATCCAAAGAGGATGCCGTGTCAACATCATCCGTAATGGAGTTGTTGTTTATAACGGTGAACTTTCATCACTGAAAAATGGAAAAAACGACATTAAAGAAGCACGTGAAGGTTCTGAATGTGGGCTAACCATTAAAAACTATAATGATATTAAAGAAGGCGACATTATCGAAGGATATAAAGTCGTTGAAAAAGAAGCACAAGCATAATGCTTCCTTAAAATGCGGTTTTTAACCGCATTTTTTATTGCTCTAATTAAAGTGACTGTCTTGACTTCCTGGTCTTTTGTCAAAATGTCTCCTCCAAATTCGCCTAAAATGCGATATAATCAAGACATATAGAAGAGGTGTTACTATGGCAAATGAAATTAAAGTCGAAAGAACGCAATCAACAATTCTTCGTGAATTGAACATGATTCTCCAAAAAGAATTCCCAGAATCAACTTATTTAAAAACCTTTACAATTCATGAGGTTCGTTTAACTAACGATATGAGTCATGCCAGAGTATTTTATTCATCATTTGATGCAAATGCTACTGTTCCTGATATGAAAGCGGAAATTACCGAAAACTTAAAACAAATTAGAATGATGCTTGCAAGTCGTGTTGAAATGCGAGCTGTTCCGGAATTAAGTTTTGAGCATGATACATCACTTGAAACAGCAAACCGAATTGAAGAAATTTTAAAAGACATTAAAAAATAAAGAAAACTACAAGCTTCAGCTTGTAGTTTTTATTTCGTAATTTGGTTCGCAAAGGCCAATCAGTCGTGTAACACTTGTTCTTTTTCAATATCAAACCCGATTTCATGGCGTGATTTTTCATAGAAAGTTAAAGTGACATCAAGACCAACTTTTTTAAATTTATTGTAGGTCTTTTTCACACCCTTTTTAAAGTTTCCAACTGAATCTTGCGCACCTGAGGCCAATAGAATTGGTAAATCCGTTTCAATTGCTTGAATGTTCGCTTTCTTTTGAATAAATAAGAGACCAGTAAAGAGATCTTTATAAGCGGAATTAGTAAAAATGAATCCACATAGCGGGTCAGCGACAAAAGCGGCCACATTGGCTTGATCATTTTGA
>JALAGN010000074.1 GCA_022712415.1 Spiroplasma sp.
GAATCCTGATTTTTTTCTCCTTTGTTTAGGGTATTATATTTTTATGGATGGTGAGATCAATGAACGGAATTATTAAAAGTTATCTTAAATTATTTTTCAGTAAATGATTCGAAACCATTGTGATGTTATTATTTTTAATTCTTTTCATTGGAACCATTATTGGTTTTATGGCGCCGCCGCTCCAACTGCAAAGTAAAGTTTCGGTTGTCGAAAAGGATTCGAATCTACCTGCATACTATGTTAATGGTCTTTCATTTTCAGACGAATTTACCAAAGCCGTTTTTATGGATGGTGAAGAAAATATAGCGATTAGCGAGAATGCGACAATTAAAAATGAATTTGCAACAGACGACATTATCGACCAAGATAAGGTGGATGAATTAGAAAAAACTTGAGCAGACGACTCAATGTCACAAGAGGACATTGATAATAATTTGCTACGCTATTTAAAAGGTGATATTAATGCCATTGAGTCCTCGATTGGGAATACGGGAATTCTACGTAGTGCCCTTAAAGAAGATGACTTCATCTTAACTGAGGAATTCTGTAACAAAATTATCAAAAAACATGAAATTAAATATATTACAAATTCTTTTGTGACGCAAATTAATGATCTCGCTCCGAATGTTAATGTCTTGAACGATACAAAAATGGATTTTAATATGGAACTGAACGGTAAAAAACAAGACTTTTGTATTCTGCAATCAGAACCAAAATTAGCTAACAAGACTCAAGACTCGTTTGCGGGCGTGCCGTTGAAATTATTCTCGGGAACATTGCCAAAAGATGACGAAGTTGTTGTGACACAAAAATTAGCGGACAGCGGATACGGCATTGGTAAAACAATTTCAATTTTTGGTCACCATGTTAAAGTTTCGGGGATTGGTGCGACTTACGACACGCTCTACACCGGAAGCATCGGAGCAAACAATTATAGTGCGCAACGATTATATGCCAACGATAAGACAATGAACAATATTTTTGCCTACTCGCCAGAGGAACAATTTTGAAGCCGTCAGGAACTAAAGGTTTATGCTGCCAATAATGCGGATATTACAAAATTATTTAAACTGTATGAAGGAATGGCGGATAGTTTTGAACAAAATGAAGCCGCAACGTTCTTTCCAATATCAAATGTAAAAATTATCGGTATTATTGCAACGATCTTTAGTGCGATTGGGATTTTGGTGTTCTTCTTGTGTGTTGTGTTTATTTACTTTATCCTAAAACGTGATATTACATCATCACGTGTCCAACTTGGAATTTTAAAAGCGGCAGGGTACAAAAACTCGGAGTTAACTTTTATCTTTGTAATTAAAACTTGAATTCTTATCACGTTAGGAACGCTAATTGGATATGGGATGTCATGTTTTATTCAACCATATGTGGCATCAATGTATAAAAATGTAACGTCGTTAACGATTGATTCCATTTTTGCGACTTGATGATTCCTACTTGTTCTATTTGTGGTCTTACCATTAATTTTCTCGGGAATCTCATTCTTCTTACTAGCACGAGACTTTAGGAATTCAGCGCTTATTCTCATTAATGGCAATGATGAAAAGGGGAAACGTCACTACATCCTAACAGCGTTGAGTTATCTAATTTTCCCGATTGCCCTATGCGCTTGAATTAACAAATTAATTCTAAATAAGATGCAACAACAAAAAAGGTTCTTTATGACAAGAATCAGACACAAGATTATTTCACGTTCGATTGTGAAGTTTGTTTGAGTAGTCATTTTAATTGGAATAACAGCATTGGCGCTTCTTGGTCAATTGGTGGGACGCTCGATTTTAAATACGATTTCATATCGTGACTATGTTCAATATAAACCAAATACTGATTTACGTTTTGTAACAAAAAACTATTTCAGAATCGATCGCGAAGAAGATGGGATTGTTTTTAATAGAGCCCAAGATGATACCGATGACGATTATACTGCCATGCACTACGTTGACATTAACGGCATTTCGGTTGAAGAATATGAGCAAGCAAATGTCAACTATGACTTTGTAGAAACGGTTTCGAAATTATTTACAACCGTTATTAACAGTTTTGCTAATCGCGAAATTGATGAATCCAAATATGGATTTATGACACCTGCTTTAATGGCAACGTTGACAATTCTTGACGTCCCAATGGACGACAAGATGGATGCCCAAATCAAAGCAATTTCTGATACTTACTTTGCGGGCGATTTAGACGGCGCCCTTGCCAAATTAAATGCGGTAAAAGATTCGCCAAACAACTTAACAGTTGCCACCGCAAATACCGGCGATAAAATTAATGCTTATCGAACTCTTGATCTCTTTAAATTTGGTTTCTTGATTTCATTTGCGTCCCGTACAATGCTGCCTAACGTTAATGATAAAACAAATTGAATTACCAACAGCGCCGTCGAAATGCAAAAACAAATGATGGATGAAGAAGAAAAGGTTTTCAAATATGATGCGAATGAAACCATCTTAGCGAAAATGAATTCCTTAATTTATTCGTTGTCAGACGATTATGATCCCCTTATTTTACCAAATGTTCTGTTTTATGACAGCAAACAAGATTTCTTAAACTATGAGATGGGTGACTATTATTTTGATGAAGACAAAAACGACCATAACGTTCACTTAGGTCTTTACGATTCCTCTGGAAAATACGGAAAACCAGATAATGTCTACAAATGAAATGGGGACAAACAAATCAATAACGCGGCAGTTATGAAACAAGCTAATGACGACCATTCTATGAACGCTGTTATTTCAAAATTGCTTGCTAGAAAAAGAGGACTAAAAGTCGGTGATACTACAAGTATTACCACCGAATACGACAAGAATAAAAAAACAACAAGTATTCCAATTAAAGTTGTTGGTATCTCCAATGCACTTGTTTCAAAAGAAAATGTCTTTATTGACTATGATGCTTTCTTTCGAAATGCCGTTACTAATCAAGACGAGTACGCAACTGAAATTCCGTACACATTCAATCGTGAAATCCTTGGCCGTACCAATATCAAAATCAAGGGTTCAGTCAAAAGTTCAGATGACTTGATTTCCAATGTCCGTGTTTATGAACCGGCCATTAGTATTAATGTCGGGACAGATTGTTCAGTTTTCCCAACCTTGTTTGAGATAAAAGACGTTCTAAAGAATAACCGGGACATTATTAGTGAAGAGCAAGCATCGCAATTAATCAATGATGATATGCACGACAGGACATACTATCACTTAAATAATGTTAGCTACGATGGCATTTTCCGCGAATGGGATTCGTTCAAAATTGAACGGATTCTTGTTGGGCAACAACTCGGGTTCTATATGAATTTCTTGACAATCTTTATTATTCTGAATGTCATTCTCTTGACTGTCTTATTATTTGTCACAATCAACTCTGTGATTGATGATTTAGTGGGGGTAATCCTCATGTTTAAAGCACTGGGATATAAAACATCACAAATTAACTTTATGATTTGTGGTAGTTACATTCTCGCTTCACTCTTGATCTTTATTGTTTCCTACTTTGTGATGCAAGCTGTCTATTATTTCGTCACGAACTTAATTTGAGACAAAGCAACGATCTTAATTAACATGAGTTGAGAATGACAAACACCGCTCATTGCCTTTGCTGTGATGGCAATTGTGATGGCAGTCGCATTTTCAACCTCAATTTATCGTGTTTACAAACTCCGTCTGACAAAAACAGCGGCGAGTTAAGAGCACAAAAAAAATCTCCCACGGAAATGGGAGATTTTTGTTTCTTATTTAATCAAACGATTGTATCATTCAACAACAAGTGCTTCATTGATTTCTTGATTCAATTCTTTACGTTCTGGTAAACGAACGTATGAACCAGTCATTTTCGCTTTATCGAATTTAACAAATTCGGGTGTTGCTAAGTTA
>JALAGN010000075.1 GCA_022712415.1 Spiroplasma sp.
AATGGGGCTGGTGGAAACTCTTTAAAAGCGGCCTTTACTAGCATTAAAACTTGATTTGACTCAATTGATAAACAAACTAATACGCAAAAAGATAACATTGTGGCCGAATACCTTGATAAAAAGAACTTCACCACAAGTGATGTTAACTATACCAATCTAGATAATGAAAGTGATGAACCAACCACTGTTGATTATGTCTTGCATTACAGTCATGATGGCATCGTATTTGCTTATCGTATTTATCTAACTCTGGACTCTTCTGCTTCAACTAAATACTATAAATTAGCTAAAATGGAAGAAGTAACAGTATAAATTTCAAGAACATATTTGTGTCATAGCAAATATGTTTTTTTATTTCAAAATAAAGTGTATTATCAAAACGGGGAGGAAAAATGTCGAATGTCGAATGAGAAATTTAAAATGAAAGTCTATTTTGCGCTAGATGAGAGTGGTAAATTGAGTATTAATGATATTTGTACACACTTTATTATTGGGGGATTTATTTATTCGGATAAAGATTACGTGAAAAATGCGATTCGGAAAACAGAAGCAGCTGTTAAAGCGAAGTACCATATTAGTACGAATACGGAACTTAAAGGTTCTGGTTTTAACGAAAGTGCTGTGGCCGACTTCATCAATGGTGTCTTTGATGAAGCACACGACAAGATTATTCCAGTTTTTTCTGTTGTTTCAAAAGATGAACTCGGTGAAAACTTTACAATGAGTGAATCTCTTGCCTACAACTTTTTTGTAGACAACTTATTTCACTACTATTCTAAAAGACTTGGTTTCACACGTTATGCCAACGATATCAGTATCTTAATGGACCAACGGAACTTGAAAAAAGATGAAGAAAACGACCTTGAAAATATTCTAAAAACCAATTACATCGAAAAACCATATAGTATTTCAACCTACTATATGTCATCCAAAAATGCTGATGTCATTCGTTTTGCTGATATTTTAGATCACGTTATTTATCATCTCTTCAATAATAAAGACGGTGACAAAACACAATACTTTAAAGAACATATTAAAGAAGCCTACTTAAAACGAATTAAAAACGGTGTCATTTATTATCCATTTAAGCAATCTTACTTTGATGAGTTAACTAAAATTGCGAACTTACGAGATAAAAGTGATGCAACCCAAATTATTGAGCGTTTAAAAAGATTTAGTACCAGCGAACGAAAATAAGAAAACTCCGAGTCAATTTCACTCGGAGTTTTAATTTTATCTATTTTGCAATGACGGCAAAGTATTTTTTCTTACCGCGTTTCACGATTAAAATATCTTTGAAAATGGCCATGTCTTTTGCGACAATGACATCTTCAGTGGTAATTTTTTGATCGTTAATTGCAATGGCACCCGATTGAATAAACTCACGGGCCTCACGATTTGAACTTGCGATTTGATTTTTGACTAAAAAATCAACAATCCCTAATCCAAAAGTAGATTCAGCTAAGGGAATACTATTAAATGTTGAGCGTAATTCCGCTTCACTTAAATCTGACAATGTTCCATTAAAGAACGAAGCTGTGATTTTTTTCGCTCTCTCTAGTCCATCACGACCATGAACAAACAATGTTACTTCATCAGCCAAACGGTTTTGCATAATTCTTTTATGCGGCGCTGTTTGATGTTCACTAATTATTGCTTTGATTTCACTTTCACTTAAGAAAGTTAGATATTTTAGGAATTTTTCACAATCGGCATCATCTTGATTGATGAAGAATTGGTAGAATTCGTATTCACTAGTTTTTGCCGCATCCAATCAAACGGCACCAGATTCGGTTTTCCCAAATTTAGTTCCATCTTTTTTAGTTAATAAATTCATTGTGACACCACAAGCATCAGATTCAGCATGACCGATGCGTGACGAAATGTAATCAGTTCCACTAGTAATGTTTCCTCATTGGTCTGATCCCCCAATTTGGACACGACAATTATAGTTTTCGTACAACTCGTAAAAATCATATGCTTGTAACATTGTGTAAGCAAATTCAGTAATACTTAAACCTTTTTCAATTCGCGAAGCGATATTATCTTTTGCTAAGAGATATGCTAAGTTAAAGTCTTTTCCAACAAAACGCAGAAAATCAATTAACGACATTTTACGTAATCAATCCGCATTATTAACAACAGTAATATCTGGAATTAGGCGATTCAATTGTGCTTTAATCCCACTCACGTACTCGTCGACAGTTTCAATCGTTAAAAGTTTACGTTCGGCTGCTTTAAAAGATGGGTCCCCAATCATTCCGGTTCCCCCACCAATAATGGCTAACGGATGAAATCCAAAATCTTGAAAGCGTTTTAAATTCATAATTTGAATTAAATGCCCGACATGCAATGAATCAGCTGTTGGATCAAATCCGCAATATAAAGCGGCACCGCTTTGTTGTGCTTTTGCCACTTTATCTTCGTTCGTAACTTGTTTTAAGATATCACGTCATTTTAATTCATCAAGAATGGAATTCATGGTTTATTTCCCCTTTTTAATTTCCGGATCATCAGATTTCAAGATATTTGATTTATCTAACTCACTTTGTTCATGGACGTCCTCTGAGAAAGAAGTTGATACTTCTTTCACTTTTGAGTACATCGCTGATGCTTGGTCAAGAGCATTAACTGAAATCAGCGCTAAATCTCGCGCCACGGCACGGAAATTCGGTGATTTAATGACACCTTTCCCGATTTTAATTGAGTTTTCACCAATTTTAGTTAAAGCTTTATAAGCAATTTCTTTTGTTTTAGCAGCGTCTAATTCTGCTGCCGCATCTTTCACATTTGATAATTTCATTTCTAATTCAAGGGCAACTTCATCAGATTCTGATGATTTCGCACTTTCTCAACTATCTTCTAATGTTAAGATTAATCGTTTTAATTGTGGTTTGTATTTATTTAAGTATTCAACTAAGTCGGCACGTAATTCCACACCTTTTTTGGGAGCAAAAAGCATCCCAATTGACATGACTGATAAGAAGCGTAAAAATTTAAACATTATCTCACCACTTCTAGTCTTCTGAATTAGCAAACTCTTTTAGTTTGTCAATTAATTTATACACAATGTCTTTATTTCTAGTTGCGACTTTAACTCATGATTTAACATTTCGTTTTGTGAAAGCATCAAGAATATCAACATAGTTTGAGAATCTTGAAACAGTATCAACAGTTGAATTTAACATTTCTGATTTATAACTTAAATCTTCAAAGAAATAATCGATTTTTTTTGAAGCAATTCCGATTCGACGGAGCACGATAATTCCGTATAGAATTGCTAAGATTGCTAAAATAGCAACCACAATTCCTAGAATAATTAGTGCGATAATTGTTCCACTTGAAATGGTAATTGTTGCGTAGATATTAAATCTCATAATTATTTCCCCTTTAAAACAATGTAATTATACATTATTTGAACTATTTTTTCTCCTATTGCTACAATCTCGCCCCTTATTATGTAAAAAAACTATGCTGAGCAGCATAGTTAATTAAGAGACATTGGTTAATGTTGCTAAACGAATCCGTTTCATTGCGATTAAAACGTAGACGTATGAAATAATAAAGATGACAACACCAATTAATACCACCAATGGGACAAAGGTTAGCTGTAATTGTAACGGGACAGCAATTTCAACTGAGACAAGTACTGCTGGTAGTAAGAATTG
>JALAGN010000076.1 GCA_022712415.1 Spiroplasma sp.
GAAAATTTCCCAGAAAAAAAATAAAAAACCCGCAAAAATGCGGGTTAATCATTATTCATCTTCCTCTGGAAAGACAAATTTATTTTTTGGTTTAATATGTCCGTTTTTATCGAGGTTATGTTTTCTTTCATTTCAACGTTCAGCCACACGATCGGGTTCAAGTGGCATTGTTGCGTCAACTGTGACACCACCACGATCGTTTACTTCTTTTAAACGTTTGTAGAAAGGATTTCTTTTCTCCATAAATTTAGAATTTGATTGTTGTTTTTCTAATTCTTGGTGATAAAACGATTTAGCACCAGTTGTTTTCGCGTTTCCTTTGGCAAGTGATTTACCTTCGGTTTCTAGTTTACGAATGTACATTAAGCGTTGCGCTCTTTTAGTTGATGCTAATTTTGAGTTTTCGTAAATTTGTTTACGACGTTCTCCCAACGAAATGTCTTCTCCATAATCAGATTTGATTTGCGTCAAGTGTTGATTAATCTCTTTCATAGCAGCAACATAATTATCTTTGACTTCTAAAGTGTGTTCTAATTCTTCATTATAGATTTTTTTGGAAATCAATTTTTCAGCTTTTGATTGTAATTTATCAATTTTCTTTTCAACTTGTTTTTTTTCTTTAATTAAACTTTTTTCTTCGTGTTTTGTTACTTTATCAATTTTGCGATATTCATCACGCACACCTGTTAACGTTTTTTCAATTTCTTCTTTTGCCACGTTGACAATGTTTAAGTTTTGTTGTGATTTCTTACGGGGTTTGATAATTTCAAACTCCGACTCTTCCATAAATGTTTTGGGTTTTAATGGTTGTGCTTCATAACGTGGTTCTGGCGCCACCGGCTGACTTTGTTGTTCTACAACTGGAGCCGGTTTATCTTTTGCACGAGGGCGAATTAAATTAGTCCCCTGTTTATTTAAAAGGTCATCAGTTTTTTTAGCATCACGAATTCGATTCTGTAATGCATATTCATCTAATTCTTTTTCAGACATTTAATTCACCTTATTTCTCATTCGGTTTTTTAGTTTTAGTTTTTGGTTTGACATTAATTGCTTTTAAATCAGCAATGGTTTTTTCTAAATTATCTTCATGTTCTTGCAGTTGCTTTGATTCCATTTCCAATTCAATTGTTCTTTGTTCTAGCAACTGGGCAATTTTAGTACTTGATTTTTTGGCTTCGGTTTCAAAAACCAGTTTCATCACTTTTTCTTCTTTTTTTGCCAAAGCAATTTTGTGCTTTTGCACTTTTTCAATTTTCTTTTTGATTTTTTCTTCTAATTCTTTGATTTTTTCTTCTGTTAGATTATCACTATCAAGTTCTTTGACAATTTCAGAAACATTGACACGTTCCTGTTGATCACGTAAACGCTTTTCAATTTGATAATCTTCTGCTGCTTTCACACCAAAGACACTATTATTGTCAACAGCGAAAATCCCAAGGTCATTTCGTGGTTGTGGTGTTTTAGTGACAACTGTGGAAGCAGCTAATAATTCGCGTGCTCTGGTGCGAGCGTCTTCTTCCTCCACATTGTTTTGTGGTGTTTTTGCTGTCACCATCGCTGATTCCAGCACTTCTTTAGCGCGGGCGCGGAAGTCATCTTCCACTAAATTATTGCGTTCTTTATGACGAACCGCTTCAATTTTCGATTTAATCTCTTCTGTCATATCAGAAGTATTCGGAACATAATTATTAACCCCACGTTCGCGTGTTTCTTTTGCCATTCTGGCAATTCGTTCTGCATCACTCTCGGGTTTTTTTGTAACTTGTTGGTCCAAGAAATCCTTTGCTCGTTGGGCATAATAACCGACATGCGATTTATTAACATCGGTGTAAAGTGATTCATCGCTTCCACCACTACGCATTAACTCATCAATTTTCTTCAATTTGGCGATAACAGGATCACGTTCTTCGACATCATGGGCGATTGATTCCGCTTTTTTACGAGCGTTCCCAATAATATCACCTAACGGACCACCAAAGTCCCGTTTTGGTTCTGGCGGTGGTGCCTGTTCGCGGTGTTTCTTAATAATCCCTTTTAACGGATTATCATCGAGTACTGGTGCGCCCGCGAAGGTTTTTTGGATTTGTTTGTTTTCCATTTGACCACTTAAGTCATCAGCAAAAACCGGTTCCATATTTAATAACGGATCATCTTCATAAGAAGAGACATTCGGTCCTTTTTCTTCCAATTCTTTTTCGTATTGTGATTTTACCTTCTCATTCGCATTTTTCTTTCCAAATTTCGGCATCTTATGTTCCTCCTACAATGGTTTACTATATTATATCGTTCAAACGCCCCGATTCAATGTTTTTACGACCAATTTTTGCTTGGGGTTTTCCGTCAATTAAAACGATATCCCCAGTAAAATTAATCCGTTCTTTTGTAATTGCTTCACCAACACCGTAAATATCAACAGGTGTTTTTTCTGCTTCAAATCAAGCAATTTTCTTAACATCAAAGCCAGATGAGACAATAATTTTGACGTGTTGTCCACCGTTTTCGTCCAGTGCTTGACGAACTTTTTTAATCAAAGTTGGATTAACCCCACGCAATTCATCACGTGGTGGTTCATTTTGCAACGACTTATCAATCACAGCAAAAGACGTATCAATTCGTACCATTTTAAGTTTGTCCCTAAAATATTGTGCAACTTTGATGGCATCGTTAACACAATCATTATTGTAATCAATTAAAGCAACTAAATTATTGTTGGGAAAAGTTTGATAAAACGCCTCAGTCGCCTGTACTAAATCACCATTAAATGACGCAATTAAGGCGTGTGGCATTGTTCCTTGTGGCGCCAAAACAGCTTGATCGTCAATATATTCGATTGCCGCTTTTGTCACAAAACTTTTAATGCCCCCAATGTAAGAAGCATATCCGTCTAATTGTTGGTTGACGTATAAATCAGCTCGGTCATTCATATTTAAAACGGTTTTGCCGTTCGCAACATCAATTAAGCGTCGTGAATTAGTGGCCACCGAGGTTGCTCGGGCTAAAATTCCATCAATCATTCCTTCTAAAAACGCAAAATCACGATATTTTCCCGTAATTTTTAAAACCGGTTCCATTTGATTGACAATATTCCCATCCCGCAAAGATTGGATCTTTAAATCTTTTCAGTTCGGACAAACGAATTTAATTAATTGTACAACGTAATCAAGACCACAAACAACGACATTATTGTTTCGTTGAAATCATTGCATTGTGACATTTTGATTGGGCTTAAATGCTTCTAAAATGGTTTTGGTTTTGATAAAGTAATCGGCTAAATAATCAGCATTTTTTAATTGCGGGTCAAAAGTGATGTTTTGTTTCATTATTTCAGTACCTCGAAAAAGTTGGCTCCAATCGGATAATGCGCATCCAGCTCGATGATCCCCTTTGCTCCAAATTGGGTTAAATTTAGTTCACGTCCAGAACATAACATTCCAAATGAATCAATTCCCTTTAGTTTACCTGCTGTAATTAGCATTCCGTTGGGTAAAAAGGCTCCTTCGACCGCGCAAACAGTTTTTAAACCAACGCGGGCATTTTCGGCCCCACAAACAATTTGCAGTATTTTTGTTCCCACATTAACCGCACATTGGTGTAGGTGTGTTCCGGCAATATCGGTACATTCTGTAATTTCGGCCACCACAAATTGTGGTCCCTGTGTTAATGGCATGTATTTTGCCACCTTTTTTGTTGCGACGGCAATGGCTTCGTCGTCAAAACTTAATCATCCACTTTTTGTTAAACCGGGGTGAAAAAGGTTAAAACCGACAATTTCATCGTTATGATACAAAACTGTGACATCCCCATCTGCTTTTGTATTTGTTACGTCGTGATTATTATTTAATGTCACGATTAAAACATCAAATTGTTTGCTGTAATTAAGATAAAATGTCATCTTGTTCCCCCTTGGAAATAACGGTTGCTATTTCTATCTATTACATTATATAATAA
>JALAGN010000077.1 GCA_022712415.1 Spiroplasma sp.
AAATAAAAAAATAAAAAAATATTTATTTTTTTCCAAAATAGGATTATATTAATTGCGAAAGGAGGTCTTTAAATGACAAAAATAAATAGCGTTGACGAAACTGCCAAAGGTCAAGTTTTGTCTGCTAAACAAAAAAAGGAAAAACCCCAAAAACAAAAAAATAAATTTTGAAGTGGAGTTCTTCTAAAATTACAAATGCTTGGTAAAGCGTTGCTCTATCCGATCGCCGTTTTACCGTTTGCCGCATTGTTAAACCGTTTTGGTTCATTGGCGATGGAATTAAATCCCATCCATGATGGAGTCAAAAATGCTGGTTACTGATTTGGATTTATACTTGCTCAACCAGGGGCAACTATTTTCAATAACTTAGCATTGATATTTGCAATCGGAACCGCATTTGGGCTAGCGACTGATAACCGTGGGGAATCAGCGTTAATTGGAGCCGCCATGTATTTAATTCTGGTCGCGTTTCTATCTGAAGGTGGAATACCGGAATTAATTTACAAAAAAGTTTTAACATTTGACGTCTTTGATAAAGATGGAAAAATTGTTGATCACTTATCACAATTGTTTTATGTTAAAGGATATGCTGTCGATGGAGCTAACAAGCTCTTCGTCTCGTCCGGTACCTATATTCTGGATATCGGGGTCTTGGGGGGAATTGTTTCTGGATGTTTAACTGCATACATCTACAACAAATTCAAAAACATTAAATTACCAATGGCTCTATCATTCTTTGGGGGACGCCGTTTCATCCCAATGATGATGATGGTAATTTCATTCCCAGTTGCATTCTTATTTGCTGTAATTTGACCATGATGCCAATTTGGTTTGGTTAAATTTGGTGAAGCAATCTCGAGTGGGGATGCTTGAGCTGTGCCGGGTGCATTCTTATATGGATTGATCAACCGATTTATCCAACCATTTGGATTACACCACATTATCAATACCTTCCTATGATTCCAACTACCAATTGAAGGTAACATTGTTTCTGCAATTGATGGAAAAATTGTGTTAACCTCAGAAATGATTAGCAACTATGTTAATCAAGACGGAACCATTAAAAACCTTCCGGAATTTGTTAACTACTTAAACCAAATTGTTGACAACCAAGGATTACACTTATCACATTTCCAAAACGTTGATGGAAAAATTCTAACTGACGGAAATGAATGAACTGATTACTTTGTAATCAACTGAGATAAAATCTCAAGTTCAAACAAAACTATTATTATGGGGGACCCACAAGCTGCGACCGCTTACGTCTTTGGGGATATTAATGCTTTCCAAAAATCATTGATCTCAGGTAACTTCCAAACAGGTTACTTCCCAATGTACTGAGGAGGATTAACTGCTGCTTGTGCTGCCATGATTCTAGCTGCGCCAAAAGGAAAACGTAAAAAAACTGCCACTTTCTTAGGGGGGATCGCTGTTGTTGCTGCCTTAACCGGTATCGATGAACCAGTTGTCTTTAGTTTCATTTTCGTTGGTCCAATCCTTTGAGTTTATAATGCAGTCTTTACTGCCATCTTTTGTGCTATTGGTGTTGCGATGCATATGCACATTGGATTCGGATTCTCAGGAGGATTTATTGACTACATCATTTCATTTGCGACTTCATGAGGAATGAGTAAATGAGAAGGTCTTGCTCACGGATCAGTTTACGGAGTATTATCAAACCCTCTATGAATGTTATTATTAGCTGTTGCAATTGCACCATGCTACTTCTTCTCTTTCTACTTTACAATCAAAAAAATGGATATCAAAACTCCTGGTCGTGACGATCAAGGAGCTGACGATATTCCAGCAATGAACGAACATAAACAAACAAAATCAGAAGCCAAAGCGGCCAAAAAAGATAAATACGCCATTATGGGTCAAAAAATTGTTGACTTAATTGGTGTTGAAAACTTTGAAAAAGTTGACAACTGTTCAACAAGATTACGTTTAGTTGTAAAAGATAACCAAGTTGTCTCAGATGCCCAATTGAAAGAAATTGGTGCCTTCGGAGCAACGCGTCTTGGAACGCAAGGGTTACAAATTATTATTGGAACTGACGTTGAAGCTGTGGCGGATGTTGTTCATAACATTACACATAAATAAAAGTAAAAAGATTGTAATAAATTAACTTATTTAAACCCAACCTAAAAAAACGAGTTTCGAACTCGTTTTTTTGTTGCTCATAAATAAAAAAAGGCCTGATTACGATATAATAGAAATGACGAGGTGGAAGTATGAAATTAGCATTTTTAAATGAACAAAAAAAAGATAACCAAAAATTTTGTGAGCATCTGAATCAAAGGGGATTTATGGTTATTCAGGAACAACCCGAGCAAAAAAGTTATGACGCCCTAATTGACAGTTACCGCAAATTAACCAAACGCAGTATTGATTATTTAATGTTGGATCAGTTTACAAGTGACTTTAACTATTTTCTGGATTATTTAAATCCGAAGGAAATTAAAAAGCAAAAATTTGATGTAGTGGGAAATGGATTTACCACAACAATGTTAAATTATGTTGCGATGTTGAACCAAAACATTCGCGTCTTGTATGGACCAACATTTAATCATTTTACAAAACCAAACGAGGTTGCAAAAATATATGACAACTTTGCCTATATTATTTCCAAAACCGAAAAACAAGTCATCATTGATGCCAAAAAAACTAATCCGGATTTACTATTTGCTTTTACGAAAAAAACGGCTGGAATATTATACGGCGGACATGTTGATGCTTTAATTGCTTCTTACAACACTGATTACTTTCCAGCTAAATTAAAAGGGATTGTTTTATTGATTGACGGATTAGCAGACGACGTCACAACACTGCGTCAACAATTGACAACCTTAAACCAACGCAAAATGTTTGTCGGGGTCAAAGGGATTATTTTTGGAAAAGTTGAAAACGTCAATTTACCTGAGTTAATTACAGAAGAATTCTCCGAATTACTCCGTCTCAATATGGTTTTTGATTACAACGGGATTAATGCCGAACAACAAAGCTACGTGATGCTTGGAAAACAAGTTATCATCGATCCGATTACCGAAGAAATTTTGCAAGTCACAAAGTAAGCATTTAATTATACTAGCATTACAACATTTAAACCGAAAATATTATAAATTTTAGTGTATAATATATTTAAACGAAATGGGGTTTTTTTAGATGAGCTCAAATAAACTATATAACATTAAAGAATCGGACTTAGGAAAGGCCAACTTTCCGGATGGAACTTGCTTCATCCAAATCGGAATGGACACAAAACTAGGGCATATTTCAGAAATGATCATTATGAAAGATATTGAAGAATGTACACGTTATTTCTCAACATGAGCAATGCAGAAATCACGTGAATCAGTTGAGAATCCATTAGAAATGCACGAAAAAATCGTAGAATGACTAATTGAAAACTGACTTGATGCCATTAAATCACTAAAACAAGACATGTATGTTAAATACGGTTTTGATGAATTTAGAGATCAAGATCCAGTCGAATGAATTAAATCAGAACCAGAAATGGTTTCATTAACATTAATTCATATCGCCGGTGTCTTCACTAACGGATACCTAAAATGTCCAATCAATAATATTGAAGTTTCTGTTCGAATGATTAAAACTTTAATTACTGTTAACTTCTGAGAAGAAGGTAACCCACATAGTCCAGAACCAATTAAACACTAAAAAAACTAGTTGCAATTTGCTAATTGCGAACTAGTTTTTTTATTTTCCTGTTATTCTTGTGACTTCATCATAAATAACTTTAGCCAGTTCCGTCACGTGCATTAAACGATTAACGGCAGTCACACTGTCATACAAAACTTTCACGTTTTGCATAAATTGTTGGACTGCTTCGGGATTTTCGATTGAACCACCCATAATATCTTCGTTTTCTTCCAAAACATCGTTACTCTCGACTGTTTCTAAATAGTGATGCATATTTTCGACAGCGGTATATTTTTCATTAATGGCAGCGCGACCATCAATTAATTCAATATCATCACAAATATTTTGGTAGGCCGAAGGACTATTAATTGCAATTTTTTTAAAATGATCATTTTGTTCTTTAATTTCTAAGTTTAAAACGTATTCTAAATCAGTCGGCGCAATTTCAGCAACCGCAGTATCCAGCCCCAGTTTCTCCAGGTTTTTATAAACCTTATCAACAGAAGCAATCATCCCTTGAATATCGTTGAAAAAGTCATTTTCAATCATTGATAAAACTTTGGCAGTTGATTCACCGGCAAAAAATTCATTGCTTTCATTATAACCGTCTGATTTTTTCACCATTAATTCAATTTCATGGGCACGATTAGCATTGTAACTCTTCATTTGGTCTTTAACTTCGCTAAAGTTATCGCACTCCATTAAGCGGTCTGCGATTTTTTTAATGCGATCATTTTCTAAGTCGAAATAATCACCGGCCATTGCTGAGTACATTTCGGCCTCAGCAGATTCGCCGTAGTTTTTTGATTCATTAATGGTTGTATCCATCTCTTTTTGTCGTTCCTTAATTGAGGCACGGAATCATTCGATTGAACAATCATTTAATAAATCTATTAATTTTTCCATTTAAATCACCAATATATTTATAGCACAGATTGTATCCGTCGGTGTTAAAATATTTTGGTATTAGAAAGAATGATATTATGAATAAATTTAATTATGAGTTAGTGGAAAACGATACTTACATCATCGGTCAACAGCGCCTTTTTATCGCGGATAAAAAGATGCTGAACGCAAATTATTTAGCAAATGTGGCGTTTCCGATTTTAGTGTTTGACACTGAGTTTATCAATCGTTCGCATAATAAAATTGATCCTTCACCGTTGTACATTAAAAGTACGAATTTCCTGCGTGACGTTGTTTATATGCTGCAATACGCCGTCATCCGCACGCCAGAAGAACTGCTCAACGGTAAATACGTTTCCAAAATTAAGTCGATGGGTGTCGAACGAAAAATGGAAACCTTTAACTTCTTTGAAGCGGCCAACGATATGAAAATGAAGTTTGTTAATCTTTGTTTAAAAGAGGGGATTAAAACTTTTGTTTGTAGTGGGGGAGCGAGTGACTTTCGGATCATTAAGCAGTGATTTTATGAAGTGCTCCAAGATGAAGAACTCGAAAAAGCCGCTTTTATTAACTACAATTCGCCCGACGATTGAACAATTAAAACGCTTGACGTGTACGATGTTTTAAAAAATGTTTTTTCGTTTGAAAACCAAAACCAAAACGGAACTGCTTTCATTGAACCAGGCCGTTTAAAGCACGGTCATCATAACCAAGAAATGTTGGAGTTACCGTCGTTTAATAAGTTGTATCTGTGAACCGAGGGCTTTTGAAAATTTAACTTCAAAGACGAAGGGGACTGAACGATTTATGATATTTGTGTTAAGATGTTTGAATTTTATTCCTACATCTCGACTTACCGGTTTAAACCAGTCGAATTTAAGGAATTTGTCGGGATTTACCGCATTGCGTTGGATCATTGCTGAAATGACGTCTATAAAATCTTGATTTTTCTCCAATTTTGCTATCAATTACATAATAATTAAATAAAATTAGCAATTTATATTGAAATGGGAAAACCATTATTCTATAATTAAATACGAATTAAGGGGTTGAAGAATACATGCCAACAGTCGTTGTACGCGAAGGTGAGCCAATTGACAAAGCTTTAAAACGTTTTCAAAAAGCTGCATCAGGAACTAAAGCTGAAATCAGAAAACGTGAATATCATTTAAGCAAAAAAGAAAAACGTATTTATAAACAAAAACAAAATCGAAAATTCGGTTAGTATATTTTCAAGGCCGTAAGGGCCTTTTTTTATGTAAAAACGACCTCAAATCAAGAAATCATTGAAAAAAGAGGAGATTTAAACATTTTATTAAGATACTTGATATAATCAAAGCAATAGTGCGCAAGGAGAATATTTTATGGGAAAAGTTATGAAACCAACCGGTTGAAAAGACGGTGAACTACGTTCAGTTAATCGTCCAAAAGTTTTAGAAAGCAAAAATAATAAAGTGGATTTACTAAAACAATCAGCAATTATCAGTGGAGCAAAAAAAGGAAAAGCTGATATTAACGCTTTACCAGCAGGGGTAATTCATTCAATTGAAACAAAAGCAAAAATTGACGATGCAATTTCACACCACGATGTGGATATTGATTCAATTCGTCAAAGATTAAATATCACTGCAAAACCATTAAATTTAAAAAACGCGAAAATTCAACGGGACGAAATTCAAGCACGTTTTGATATGAACCGTAATAAAGCGAATTCTAAAGGAGCAACTTTAGAAAATCTAAAAAAAGAATTAAAACGTCGTGATCAACATGATATTGAGCCAGAAAAAATTGCTGCTAGTCGAGCACCAATTAAGAAAGCGAAAACTACCACAAAAGCAACAAAAGCAACAAAAGCAGCAACAACAACTAAAACTACAACCACCAAAAAAGCTACTACTACCAAAAAAACAACTAAAAAATAAGGGGTAAGAAAATGGATATAAAAAATTTGACTAGTTCACCAGATGAAATTTGTCAGACTTTAAATGTGGATGCAGCAGTCGGTTTAAACGAGGAAAGTAAAACCGCGCATGCTGAAAAATATGGAAAAAACGAAATGCCAGTCGAAAAAGTCACTCCTTGATGAGTGATTTTTGCTAAAACTTTAATTGAACCGATTCAAATCATTTTAATTATTGCGGCCCTTGTTTCTGTTTTAGCGCCGCTTGGTGCGCATAATTGAGTTTTTAACCAAGAAGACATGATTGATTTCTATGTTATTATTTCCATTATCGTCATTGATGCGACAATGGAAACAATTCAAACAATTAAAGCACGAAAATCAATGGATGCGTTAAAAACACTATCAAAACCACGCGCCGTTGTGCTCCGTAATGGACAACAACAAGAAATTGATGCGAGTGATTTAGTCGTTGGTGATATCGTTATTTTAGAAGCGGGGAAATATGTCCCAGCTGATTTACGAATTATTGAACAATCAGAATTAATGATTGATGAATCAATTCTAACTGGGGAGAGTTTAATGGTTGAAAAAACCCATTTACCCGTCCCAGAAACTGCGATATTAGCCGAAATGAAGAACATTGCATTTATGTCAACCTTTACAACTAACGGTCGTGCTATCGGGGTCGTTGTTCGTGTTGGGGTCGCAACTGAAATCGGAAAAATCGCCGCTTCACTTTCATCAACTAAAGAAGAAGCAACACCATTAGAAAAACGTTTAACTAACTTCTCATACTGAGTTGCTGGTGTCGCTTTCTTAATTGGAATTATTATCTTTGTTTCGTTATTCTTCATTGGGGATCACGGTAACTGAGCAGAATACTTAATGGTTGCCATTACATTGGCAGTCGGAGTTATTCCCGAATCACTTGCTGCGGTTGTGTCAATAACACTGAGTCTGTCCACAAAACGAATGGCCAAAAACAACGTGATTGTCAAAAAACTCGCTGCGGTTGAAACACTAGGGAGTGTTAACGTTATTTGTACGGATAAAACTGGAACACTAACTGAAAACCGGATGACTGTTAAAAAAATTATTGTTAATAATGAAATTGTTGCCGCTGAAACTTATTTAAAAGAAGCGACCGATATTCATAAAAATCTGTTCTTAAAAAGTTTAGTCCTATGTAATGATAGTGTGACTGAAGGAAAAGAACGTTTGGGTGATCCAACTGAATTAGCGTTAGTTGATTATGCTGAATTACACAAAATGGATGAACAAGATGCGCGTAAAAAATGAACACGCATTGACGAAAAACCGTTTGATAGTGAAAGAAAATTAATGTCGACTGTTAATGATATTGATGGACAAAAACACACTTTCACCAAAGGGGCAATTGATCAATTACTAAAACAATGTACACACATTTTAATTGATGATGTTGAACGTAAAATCACAGCGCAAGATAAAGAAGTGCTACTCAAAAGTGCGAACCAATTATCATCAGATGCATTACGTGTTTTAGCTTTTGCTTACAACACTAAATACGATGATTTACCAGAGGATGAATTTGAACAACAACTCACTTTTGTGGGAGCTGTTGCCATGATTGACCCAGTTCGTAAAAGTGCAATCCGCGCCGTTGCGCAAGCACATGATGCCGGAATTGATGTTGTGATGATTACTGGTGACCACGCCGTAACAGCATTGGCCATTGGACGTGAACTTGATTTGGCGCATAGTGAATACGAAGTTATGACGTCAGAAAAACTCCAAACCATGACTGACAAAGAATTAAACCGCATCATTGAACAAATTCATATTTTTGCCCGTGTTAACCCGGAACATAAAGTACGAATTGTTGATGTACTTCAAAACCGTAGTAATATTACGTCAATGACAGGGGATGGCGTTAACGATGCCCCATCACTCGCTAAAGCGGATATTGGTGTTGCGATGGGAATTACCGGAACTGATGTGTCAAAACAAGCAGCCGATATTATCCTGACTGACGATAACTTTGAAACAATTATCAAAGGAGTTTATGAAGGAAGAAACGTCTTTCAAAAAATTCGTCGTGCGATTGCTTTCGTCCTAGGAATTAACTTGGCGAACGTTTTAGGAATTTTCATTCTTTCTTTAATTAATCATGTCGCGCCGTTAGAAGCGTCCGACATTTTATGAATGAACTTAGTGATTGAATCGGTCTTAGCTATTTGTATGGGGATGAGTCAAAACGACCCATCACTCATGAAGCAGAAACCGGTCAAAGGATTTAAGTCACTCTTTAACGGCATTATGTTTAGTGTCATGATGATTACGATTACTATTGCCGGAGTCGAAATTGGATCTTACTATATTGGTATGATTTTTGTTCCAGAAGAAACACTAATGAAATTTCACCACCCAGGTGCATGACACGATGCCTTGGTTGATCCGAAGTTAGATGTGAAAACTAAAACTGAAATCGGAGAATGAGGAAGAACTGCAATGTTTATTGCGGTAACTTGTTCACCGGCAATTTATTCGAACTTCTTAAAACTAACAAACTGAAAATCATCAAAAAAAATAATTATGATTAAAAACACACCATTACTTTACGCTTCAATCGGGGCGATTGTAATTAACATTGCGATCTTATTTGTCCCAGGTGTTAACGATACAATTTTAAAATTAGTACCTGTTGATGAATATGTGGGTGACAGCTGAATTGTTGTTCCGGTCGTCTTTGCCTTATCATTTGCGCCGACAATTGTGATTGTCTGCACCGGATTATTGCGTCACGTCATTTATCATTACAAACCAGAAAAATGACGTCGCAACCAAATCTTAGTGCAAAACATGGTGCAACAAGATAAAGTCAATTCCAAAAAAAATAAAACTAAACACAAAAAAGTAAACTAAAATTT
>JALAGN010000078.1 GCA_022712415.1 Spiroplasma sp.
CGTGGAACAGAATGCATATCACCTAAATATAGGTTTTTAATAACTTGTTTCATTTTAACGGTTATATTGTTCGTAAATTTCACGAACTAATTGTTCTTCTGAAATGTCATCAACAGGATTATTAAAGAACGGAATCATAATGCTTTCAAAAGCATTACCATCAATTTCTTTCATTGAATCAAAGGTGATATTCGCATCAAAAATATGAATGGTTTCTAAATCAATATCAACCATCCCACCAAGTGCTTCTAAATTTAATAAACGCATCGTTTTAGTATAAACATTACTGATGAAGCGGAGGAATTTTTGGGTGTGAAAATTTTTTTCACCAACCACCATTTCACCGTTAAAAACGGGGAAATCAACAATATTGTCAATATCGTATTTCATTAATTGTAAACCAACGTGGTGTAAATCGTTTGTAAAGATAATTAAGAATGTTCCCTTAATCTTCTTATTTGATTTTTCTTCAAAAATTGAAGTAGTAACGATTTTACCAACAATCGCACGGTTTTTTTGTCTTTTTTCTCAGTAAGACGATAAGCCAAATCGTTCCATTTTAGTTACCTGCCTCTCAATTTTCCATATTGTAAATTTCAGCCAACATCCCTGATGGGTTGAAAGAGATATAACGTGACATAATCGCATTATAAATGTTTTGACTGATAAATTTGTCTTCATAGATTTTATGGTCTTTACTGATAATTGGTTTTAACACATATCATTTTTCCAGATCAATATTAAAGGCATATTTTTCCCCGGCTAAATCAATATCAAAAACAAAGTCTGTTGTTTCTAATTTGTTTTGAAAGATTTCGTGGTGTAATTCCTTTTCGACAATTGAGTATGATGGTGCAATCGCAAATTTTTGGTTTTCGTTTCAAGCGATATTTTTTGATTTAACTTTCGCACGTAAACGGACAGCGATAATTTGGCCTTCGTGTTTGGCAATAATTAAAAATGGATCAAACAGTACTTGTGTTTTACCCTCTTCTAAACGTGTTACATAGACGATTTTTCCTTCAATATCCTTGTGTTGACGACGATTAAAGTAATCAAATGGATAGATATAGTCACTATTGTTTTGGTTCATAATTTTCCCCCTATTTAAGATATTTTACCATTACTTCGGTAATCATTTGCGAACCTCTTGCTAAAATTTCTAAAAACTGCATGTTATTGTCTTCGCTTTTGGTTAAAATGTCAGATACCACCTTAATGGCAACGATCGGAATGTCTAGTTTCACTGCGGTTTGGAAATATCCAAACGCTTCCATATCCATTAATTGAATTTCAGCTGCTAGTGGTGCAATTTGCGTTTCATATTGGTCCATTTTCGCAATAAAAGAATCAGAACTGGCTAATGTCGCTTTTTGAAACGGTCCAATTTGTGCTAACTTAGTTATTAGCGTGCTGTCAGACGTAAAATTGACTGCTTCTTTTGGTGTTTGGCCAAAGGCATATCCAAAAACAGTCGCATCAACGCCAGCATGATAAACTTTTTCCACAACTAAGAGGTCAAGAATTTTGACATTCTGTTCTACTGCTCCTGCTAAACCAACGTTTAGAAATGATGTTGGGGCATATTTTTGCGCCACATAAGTTAAACAACTAGCAGCATTAATTAACCCAATGCCCGATAAGGCAATAAGGTGTTGTTCAAATTGCATGATCTTAAAAGGTTTTTCCTCTAAGACAACAATTTTAGTTTGATGTTGGTCTAAAAAATCTTGAACTTCATCATTCATCGCTAAAATAACGCAAATCTTATTCATGTTCCACCTCTTTAATTCAATGTTGATATGTTGTCATAATTTGCGATCCAATCGCATCTTGGCCATGTTTTTTCGCCGCAACTTCAACTTGATTCCGTAGTAGTTCTTTAAAACCAAGACGTAAATCAGCTTTAACGAGGGTTCGAAATTCTTGGACACCGGGATAATTGCGCTCGAGCGAAATCTTATCAGCACAAAAAACAATCATGTCTAACGGTGACATTATTTTGTCCCCCACTGTATGTTTAAAAATGGCACTATAAATTTCTTCGTCATCAAATAATCAATCATGTTTAATGTGGAGCGCTCCCACAAAACTGTGTCAGATTGGTTCTGGTTCTGTTAATAAGTCTGAAGCATATTTTGCAAGATATGAACGCATTTTTTCGACCGGTCATCTCTTTGCCACATCGTGTAAAGTTCCGGCAATCATCGCTTTGTTTAAATCAACGCCATTAAGTTGCGCTAATTCCAACGCCATTTGTCCTACGTTGAGCGAATGGTAATAGCGTTTTTCATCCATTTTTGTTTCTAAACGTTCATATAAATACATTAAATTATTATTAATGTAATCATTAACTGGTTTGATTTGTAAATCAAGTGATTCGAGATTACGAATTTTAGTTGACGATAAATAATTATTCTCAAAATCAAACACCTCTAATTGGTATTTCGCCACAATCGCATGATTGTATTGATCGCTGCGTTTAAAGATTTTAAAATCAATGGCGGCAATTAGTTCGTCAAAGAAGTTTCATGACTCAAAATTATCTAATTGGTCTGATCCCATAATGAAAGTAAATTGGTCGTCAGGATAGTGGCGTTTGAAATGCAAAATGGTGTCATAAGTATAGCTACTCTTTTGTTTGGAAATTTCAAATTGGGAAATTCGGGCATACGGCAAATCCTTAATCGCCATTTCAATCATGGCAAGTCTTTGTGCCACACTTGATGTGGAAATGTTTTTGAACGGATTCACAAAAGCCGGCACAATTCAAACTTCATCAAAATGCAAATCGTCCCGACATGCCTTAATAATGTTGACGTGATCAGTATGAATCGGATCAAACGATCCGCCAAATAAGGCAATCCGACGCATTAGAAATTCTCCTTCAAATATTTACCAACTCCGTTATTGTCAATGGTGTCGACAATAACTTTTGCGACCGCTTTTAATTGGGGCACAGCATTGCCAACGGCACATCCGACTGCCGCTTGTTTTGTCATTTCAATATCGTTGGTATTGTCACCAAATGTGACAATCTCACTAGGATCAAGTCCCAAGGATTCTGCTAAGCATTTAATACCAAACCCTTTATTGACGCTTTCTTCTAAAACATCAATTAAAATGCGGTCATGAATTAAGGTTTCAGGATGGTAGTATTTTTTTTCATCACAATGACGATTAAATTGGTCTGCTAAAGCACGGTCACTTAACGGAAATGAAACGGTTAATTTTAATGGAATGTGAATTTCTTCTTCAATGGAAGCAACTAAATCTTGCATATCATCAAATTCAAATAGTTGGGGTTGTTCATCCACTGGTCAATCTTTTGAAAAAGCGTAATATGCTTGAAAACGTTCGTTGCCTTTTTTACCAATGACAGTCAATGGTGTATGAATTGAGAAGTCAATTCCATATTGAATACAATAATTAACTAACTCAAGCATCGCTGCTTTTGGAAATTCAGTGTACGCAATTGCCTTTTCGTTCACAACGTCAACGACAGCGGCACCATTAACAGTGACGATTGGTAATTTAATTTGTAAATCATCAATGTAATGTTTAACCATTTGGTAGTTTCGCCCAGTGGCAATGGTAAAATGGTGATTTGATTTTGTTTGATAAGTAATAATGTCCTGAATTGTTTCGGGTAGAATTTCAAAGTTTTTATGCAATGATATTGTCCCATCAAGATCGCTTGCAATATAAGGATATTTCATATATTTTCCTCCGACATACTTATTTTATCTTATTCAAAAAAATAAAACCAATAAAAAAATGATTACTTAGTAATCATTTTCAAAATCGCTATCAGCCACATCAAAGGTCAATGTACTTTTGTTATTGGTGTCATCGTTCATATTTAAAGTGATTGTGACCCCTTCTGAAATCTGGTCCATGTTAGAAAGTCAGAACGTAATTCAATCCTCGGTTGAATGAAAAATTATTGTTGGGTCACTTCTTAAAGCTAAATCATAAGAAACTTCTCTTTTACAATCATCAATAGATCCAAAAGCCGTTATGCTCACTAATGAATAATAAATTTCGTTTTGCAAAATCATAGTATATATATCTTTTGAGCCATTAATCGATTTTACATATTCGACGAGATATTTTTTATATTCATTCGGATTTCAATGGTTAAAATCAATATCATTTGTTTCTGAATTTTGAAATATAC
>JALAGN010000079.1 GCA_022712415.1 Spiroplasma sp.
AGAGGTTCACTTATCGAGTGAATCAACGTCTTTAAAAGATTTTGGCATTCATATAAGCCAATTAAATTTAATTGATAAGGAGGGGAATCATATGATTTCACAAATTCAACAACCAATAACAGAATACAAAAGAGTAATACCAAAAAATATTCACAAAGAAATACTGGATGGTAATTCCAACTTGATTATCGTTGATCGTACCGAATTTGAAAATCTTAAAGCTCGTGTCGAGTTTCTTGAAAAAGAAAATCTCGAATTACGCAAACAAGTACTTGAGCTGCAAAAAGAAAATGCCGAACTTCGACGTGAAAATGCTGAGCTTCGACGTGAAAATGCCGAACTACGCAAACAAGTAATTACATTACAAACTATTTGCGATAAGTACTTCAATTTGTACGGACCCTTACCAACTATTTAATTCACTCTAATGCTAAATCTTCGGAAGATTTAGCATTTTTTAATTATTTTTTATAATTTTAAAATTTCTTGTCCTAAAATCGATTTTTTTTGCGTTAACCTAAGTGGAGGTGAAAAATGAAAAAATTATTAATGTTATTATCAACCGCATTCTCGGCTGGTCCAATCGCTAGCGGGTTCTCCAACCTGCCAATTGGCCAAGAAAATCAACCAATTCCCGTTGAAACTAAGAATGCTCTAACATCATCTGAAGATAATCAATATCAAGGTGATGTGCAATATGAAGATATTACCCAGTACATTGGAAATGATATGTTATTTTTGGAACAAGGTATCAATGTTGGAAAAGCCTTTGCTGGTCCAGCACAAGTCGAAGTCGACACAAAGACAGTAATTTCGTCTGAATATATTAGTTCTTTGTATAGTGGACGCTGAGATTTTGATCTTGAACCAACTTACATCTATTTAAACATCCCAATGAAATTAACAACAACTGAAAAAATCCACGTTCATTTCAACGATGGAGAAATGTATAAAAAAATTGCGATCGAAGGGGTTTTTGTCTCCGACGTCGCCAACATTAAATTCGCAGTCAATGGGACATTGACACTAACGCGTCAATACGATTCTGACATGTTGATTACCGGTAACTGTGAAATCGAAGCTTTAAGTAATAGTACCGATGGCAGTCGACTAGGCGGGATGCATCTTTTAAACTTCAAAATGCGCAATGTTAAAGCCCAAATCGATAAAAGAAAAGTGGCACCTGATGCATTAGGTGAAAATGGTGAATTTATCCCGGGGAGCGTTCAAAAAGCCATTGTTTATCGCGGAATGACACCAGCCACATCATATACAAGTGGTCTAACTAAATTTAATGATTATAAAGGTGGACCAGATGATAATGATAGACATCTGATGTATTACAATTTCCTCAGTCAGGAAGACCTTGATAAAGGAGTGCCGGTTAGAAAACAATTTATCAACATCACCCGGGATTCCTCAGCCGGCTATTATGCCTACACGCAAAATCTTGACGTCGAGTTTGTCGAACAACCCGATGCTGAGGAAACGTTGTTCATGCCGAAAATGCCAACCCGCCAACGATTTGAAGCATTTACCCACTATGTTTTGAATAACTATACGGATAGCGATCGCTTTCAAGCAGACATGCGCTGGGATCAAAATCCTGATATGGTTGCTGCGATTGATGACAATGCCAACAATCATTTTACAGCGCAAATCAAAGTAACCGATACCTTGAAAGGTTACTCAAAAATGATAACCCTGTCGGGATTTGACACTATAATCACAGCCTTTAAAAATGATGGTATTTTTGATTCAACGCCAGTGACAAAAAAATTTACTATGAAAGTTGCCCAACAAACACCATATTTTAGTGCCAAAGTCTTGATTGGTGAAGTGGAACAAGAAAAACAATTCCAAAATCATCTGAAATTGGCAGCGAAAGCTGTTGGTGGTTTGGGATACTCAAGAGTAATGCTAAAAATTGAAAACGCTCGTGATTTCACCGGGATCCGAATTCACGGTACCAGACTTGAAACGGTGTTACCAGGACGAAACGGTATGATTGAAATGCAAATAGATTATCCTGATGAAATTACAATCACTGCTGCTAATGCCGACAATGCTGTGACATTCAACTTTAAAGGTTTGCCGGCCGATCAAGACGCTTTCTATCCCTTGGAAGTTGATAATCCTAAAGTGGATTCAGTCATTGGTGCTTGAAATAAAATTGAAATTATCGATAAAGATATCCCTATTTTGCCAGTCAATGACCCTAACATAGATATCATTATGAAAAATAATTTTATTTACATTCGCTCGCGTAAAGTCATGACAGATGAACAATATCTCTTATCGACACCATACAAAAACATTAAATTAGCACTTAACCTTAATTATCGTTTAGCTGGTGTAAAACCGATCTTTGCGACATCATTGAAAGATATCACACAAGATGACCAACAAATAATTAAGTTAAAAAATGTTGACTACTTTGAAAATGTCGCAGTAACCAACTTTATTGGTGACTTTGAAGTTGCGTATGCGCCCGATGGTTATCTCGTCCTCGCACCGCTTTGTGCCAATCCTGATCCAAAATCAATTAATTTCACACTATTGGTTGACGACAAAGAGTATCAATTTGATGCGCTAACGGATGAGGCGGAATATATGGATGATATCAATTATGATTTACCAAGTGATTTAATTAACAACGACGATAACAATGATGACGATAACAACGATGATGACGATAACAACGACAATGATGATACCGATGACGACCAAAAAGGCGATGACACCGATAATGTACCGCCCGTTTTGTCCGATGGAAGCAATCCGCTTGGTTGAGAAATTGCCACCGGAACCTTTGCATCGTTCTCAGTTGTTTGATTTATTATTTCGTTAATTAAAATGAAAAAAATCAAAAATCACAACAATATCAAATAGGCAACCCGTCTAAAACGCACTATTTATGGTATAATATATGTGCTTTAAAGGAAACTTACTTATGAAATTTAAACATGCGTTAATGACTGACATCGGAAACTACCGAAAAATGAATCAAGATAATTTAGCATTTGTCGAAAAGAAAACAGGCGAAGCTTTTGGAATCGTATGCGACGGAATGGGTGGTCATGCTCATGGTGAAATCGCATCTGAAATTGGTGTTAATAAATTTGTCGAATTATTTAAAGAATTTGACTTTACTGGTAAAACCAATAAAGAAGTTAACCGTTGATTACGCCAATCAGTCAATATTATTTTAGAAGACATGATTGACTATGCGTCAAATGATGAATCAACCTGAGACATGGGAACAACTTTAACTGCGACACTATTTTTGCAGGACAAAGCTTTTGTGGTCAACGTTGGTGATTCACGTACTTACAAAGTTGTCAACAATTCGTTGTACCAAATTACAATGGATCAAAATTTGTGAAATTCGACACCAGAAGAAGAAAAACGCGATATTCAATTATCGGGAGCATTTGGAAAACATCAAAATGAAGTAACATTTTGAAAGGTTTTAACCAGTGCCTTAGGACCCAGAAAAACACTGAAAATCGATACTTATCTGGTTGAAGATTTTAAAGGAATCTACATCCTGACTTCTGATGGAGTACATGATTATATTGAAGAAGCAATTACAGTGGCAACTTTAAAAAATGAAAAAATTAAACTGAAAGATAAAGCGGCGATGATTATTGACGACGCAAAAGACAATATGTCAACTGACAATCTTTCAATTTTAATTATTGAAGCGGAATAATCTTATTCCGCTTTTTTTTGTTATGATTAATTTAAAGGTAGGAAAAAATGCGATGGCAAATAAAAATTTGATTCAATTTGAAGAGGGCGATTTAGTTGATGGCCGTTACAAAATAATAAAAAGTCTCGGTGAAGGGGGAATGGCGTCTGTTTGAAAAGCATACGACATTAAAACTGATACTGAGGTCGCAATTAAAATGGCAAAACTGCCGACTGAATCGGAAGGAATTAAAAAATCCCGCTCTCGTTACAAAAACGAGTTAGCGGCTTTTGCTGTGCTAAATTCTGATCGCCATGTCGTTTCATTACATGATATGTTTGAAACTGAGTCAACTTTAGTGATTGTGATGGAGTGCGCTGAAGGGGGAACCCTTAATAATCGTTACCGCGACTTTTACGATATGACGTTGGAAGAAGTTAAATTCTATTTTTCTCGCTTGTGTTTAGCTTTAGAAGCGGCGACAAGATATAATATTGTGCACCGTGATATCAAGTTGGACAACGTTTTAATTGGAACTGATGGTGAAGTGAAATTAGCTGACTTTGGGATTTCAATTAAAAATATTGATGATTTAGAAGCGAAATCAACCATCGGGACACCAAAATATATGTCGCCGGAAGTGTGTGACGGTCAAATTGCCACACATTTAAGTGATATTTACTCGTTAGGAATCATGATGTACGAATGTGCGACTGGGGTGGCACCATTTATTTTTAAAAGTACCAATGGAAGTACCCAAAATAGCTTTTTAATGGCGATGCAACAAATCGGAAAACCACTAGCACCAAGTAAAATCAATAAAAAAATCCCGCAAGCGCTAGAAAACCTCATTTTACAAATGTTGGAAAAGAATCCTGAATTCCGTCCACAAAGTGCGGCTGAAGTCCGCAAAAGTTTGCTTGCGATTAAGCGAGAAAACGCCGAAAATGTTAAACCATATGTTTATCGTTCAAAAGCCTTTCATAGTGTTAAAAATAGGAAAAAAATTAGCAGTGTCGGAAATGTATACAGTTCTTTAAAAGGGCGTTTTCGTACTAAGTTTTCACTTGCCTTTTGAATTATATTATTTTTAATCGTTGTTGGATTAATTGTCGAAATGGTGGTTCTAATTTAATGACTGGCGTTGTCATGAAAATTTTGAGTGAGTTTTGCTACATCAAACACGTTGGTGGAATTGTTGTTTGCAAAACCAAAGGAATTTTCCGTCATAAAAATATGAAAGTGATCACTGGTGATGTCGTTGAATTCGACGAACCGCAAGATCAAGAAGCATATGGGATGATTACGGATATTTACGACCGTAAATCAGAACTTTATCGTCCACAAATTGCTAACATCGATCAAGTCGTTGTCATCTCATCGGTGAAAGATCCGAATTTTGATTCGTACATTTTAAATAAATATCTTACTTTTATTTCGTATTTGGGTATTAAAAAAATTATCGCCTTTACGAAAGTTGATTTAATCAAACGTGACGATGTTATTTTTGACTATATTGATGATTACCAAAAAATCGGAATTGAGATTTTTCGTATCAATAACATTCAACCAGCATCAGAAGAGTGAGAACCATTTAATCAGATTTTAGTGAATAAAACATCGGTCTTCACCGGACAAACCGGTGCTGGGAAATCGACAACTCTGAACAACTTACTGCCGAATGTTTTTCAAAAAACACAAGCAATCTCTAAAGCGCTTGGGCGGGGAAAACACACCACAACTTCAAACGAACTATTTGAATTTAACGGTGGTTTTATTGCCGATACACCCGGATTTTCGTCATTTGAATTAAAGGATGTAACGCCATTGGATGTGGCGCAACATTATTTGAATTTTAATCAGTATGAATGCAAATTTAATGATTGCTTGCATAACATTGATAACGAAAAAATTTGCGGTGTTGTCGCAGCAAAAAATAAAAATGAAATTCCAGCGTTTATGTATAGTGATTACGTCAAATTATTGCTGGAATTCACAAACAAAAGAGGTGTTAAATAATGAAGAAACTAATTGTGGCGCCATCGGTTTTAAGTGCGGATTTTTTAAATTTAGAACGTGATCTTGCCCAAATGGAAGCAGCCGGGATTCAATGACTACATTACGATGTGATGGATTACCACTTTGTTCCCAATTTAACTTTTGGACCAGAAATTTTAAAACAAATTAAGACTCGTTTTAATTTCAAAATTGATGCGCATTTAATGGTAATGACCAAAAGACCGTTAGCCGAATACTTAGAACCATTTATTCAGGCGGGTGTAAATCAAATCACACTGCACGTGGAAGCGATGAGCGAACAACAATTGAATGAATTCATGACTTTGTGTCACGAAAAAGGGGTAATGACATCGTTGGCGCTTAATCCTGGAACTGATGTTGCTGTTTTAGAAAAATGATTGCCAAAATTGAGCAATGTACTTGTGATGTCGGTTGAACCGGGATTTGGCGGGCAAGCCTTTCAAGAGATTGCGGTTGATAAAATTAAAACCTTGAATACCTTAAGGTTAAAACAAAACCTGAACTTACAAATTGAAATCGATGGTGGTATTAACGACAAAACCATTCATAAATTAGATCACACTGGAATTGATATGGTGGTTGCCGGAAGCTACTTGTTCGGGCACGCCGATTTAGCAGAAAGAATCGAGGTCATTAATCATGTCGAATAATTTTTTAATTGTCACTTGTGAAGACCACGTTAACTACCAATATTTTGCTAAGTTTAAAAAAGTTGGTGTGGAACGCGGATGTATCGATATTATTAATCATAATGAAGTCCTAGATTATGCGATTTCTGATTTTGATAACGTGTTAGATGAAGAAATTGATGTTATTAAAGATAAAGCGATTAGTTTTCAACAACTAAGCTGCGACAAGGATTTTCTTGACGGTGAAGAAGCGATTAAATTGGCGCAAGAACACGGTGCCGACAAAATTGTTTTGGTGGCAAAACCAACAAAACGTTATGATATGAATTTTAGTTTAATTCATTTGGTGCAAAAGTACGAAATTCAAGTGATTAACAAAGACACTTGTCTGTTCCTGATTAAAAAAGGGTCAATGAACCTTCATTTTGATCAATTTCAGGGGTACACTTTTGTAACTTTTTATCCCTTAACAGATTGCACCATTTCAATTAGTGGTTTAAAATATGCAGCTGACAATTTAACACTGGCAGCACACACTTTAGGGGCTTATTCCAATGCTTTCATTCCGTATCAAGACGGGGTCGTTACGACCGATGCGGACTTAATTTGCATTATGACCCGATAAAAAAAGGAACTAGTTTACCTAGTTCCTTTTAATTTCTCATGAAATGGTGCCCTCAGTCGGGGTCGAACCGACACGAGTTACCTCGTCAGATTTTGAGTCTGATGCGTCTGCCTATTCCGCCATGAGGGCATTATAAACAATGGGTAATACTATCCCACGATTTGTTCATTTTTTTTAAGAGTACGTAAAGTTCTTGCTGAAACTTTGACAGTCATCACTTTACCGTTGTCGTCCATTACTTTAACTTTTTGTAAGTTCAAGTTTCATTTTCTTTTAGTAGCATTCAAAGCGTGTGAACGTCTATTTCCAGATAAAGGACCTTTTCCTGTTAATGCATCTTTTCTTGCCATCTTTTTCACCTCGCGACATTTACAATATTACATTATTTAGTTAAAAAAAACAATATTTTAAATACATTAATGTTTTAAGAAGGGCAATTTTGTTGTAGAATATTAAGGTAATAAAAATGAGGTGAATTCATGGCAGACTTATTTCAAGAAAAAGCGTTTGAAGTGATCAAACAAGCGGTCGAAGCTGTACCTGGTGTCGTTTCTTTTGTTAACTACAAAGCCAAAACCCGTGACGGATTGCGAACCAACGTCTTGAGCAATGCCATTGAAGTTCAATCTTCAGATGTGAACTACAAATTTAAAATCCACGTGAGTTTAATGAATGGAATTAATATTAAAGAAGTACTAGAAGAAATTCAAAACCGAGTTAACGATAGTTTATCAAAATTAGCTGGTTTAGATAGTGCTTTTATCATTGACGTTGTTGTTGATGAATTAGTTGTCTTATAATAATTTTTAATGTATTATATTACTTATGAAGGCGAGTGACTTCGTTCTTGTTTTTCTATCAATCAATTGTTAATAATGGAGGGTCTATATGAAAGCTGTACAAGTGCTAAAAGAAATGATTAATAGTGGTGTTAACAACCTCTATAACTTCTATCCCCAAACGGATAAATTAAATGTCTTCCCGGTTCCGGATGGAGATACTGGAACTAACATGAATTTAACTTGTACGAACGGGTTTGCGGAAATTGAACACGACGACAATCTGCAACCAAAAGAAATGCTAACCCGTTTTGCCCGTGGTTTAATAATGGGAGCTCGTGGAAACTCAGGTGTAATCTTCTCACAAATCATGAAAGGATTTGCGATGGGATTTAACGAGGATGAAGTCACAACTACCGCCGCCACTTGAAAAAGGTGTCTGGAAAACGCTAAAAACATTGCCTACAAAGCTGTGATGAAACCAGTCGAAGGAACAATCCTAACCGTTATTCGGGAAACATATGAAAACACGGTTGATCTTGACGATAATATGAGTGACCTTGATTTCTGAAAAGCCATTGTGAAAGTGGCCAATGTTTCATTGGAAAACACACCCAATTTACTACCGATGTTAAAAGAAGTTGGTGTTGTTGACTCCGGAGGATTTGGATTAGTCAAATTCTTTGAAGGAATGTTGCATTATCTTGAAAAAGGAAAAATCATTACCAAATTAAAAAAACTAGAAGAAAATACCGGACAAAATGTAGATTTCGACATCGAAGATGGTGAATTTGGTTACTGTACTGAAGCTATTGTGATGTTGGCAGAAGAAAATATCGAAACATTAAAAGTTGATACTGTTCGTAACAAGTTTGATGAATTCGGTAACTCCTCAATTGTAGCTGTAAAAGATGAAGATATTCTAAAAATTCATACGCACGCCCTACAACCAGGACAAGTCTTAACTTACTTGCAACAATTTGGAGAGTTCAAAAAAATTAAAGTGGAAAACATGAGCCTACAAGCTGATGAGCATGTTAAAGGGGGAAACCCAAACATTGCCAAAGGGCAAGGCCGTACCATTGAAGAAAAAAGGACATTGGAACACGAAGTGGCAACGATTGCCGTTGTCGGTTCCAAAGAAATGGCAACATACTTTGAAAACGATTTAAATGTTTCCTTTGCACTGAACGGTGGTTCAAAAATGAACCCCTCAACAGCCGATTTCTTGGATGCCATTAAAAAAGTTAATGCCAAAACAGTCTTTATTTTCCCCAATGATTCAAACGTGATTCTCGCAGCAGAACAAGCACGTGATAATGAAAAAGAATCAAAAATCTACATTGTTCCAACCAAAACCATTCCGCAAGGAGTAACAGCTTTAATTGCCTTTGATGAGGATGAAAAACCCAACAAAATTGTGTCTGATCTGACAAAAACAATTAAAAATGTGGTTTCTTACTCAATCACCGAAGCTGCTCGCGACGCCAATTTAAATGGTGTTAATGTTAAAGCGGGTGAAATTATTGGTGTCGCTGATAAAAAAATTGTTTATTCTGGTGCCACATTAGCTGAAGTTGTGACAAAATCACTAACTAAATATATTACTTCCAAAACTGAAATCTTAACCATTTTTAGAGGGGCGAACGCCAAACTAAAAGACACATTATTCTTACGCAAATATCTTGATGAAAATTGTGATGTTGAGTACGAACTAAACGATGGTGGTCAAGAAGTTTACGATTTCATTATTGGAATTGAATAAAAGCCAAAATACAACAACGTCAATTGACGTTTTTTTTATTGGAGATTTCGAACGCGGAAAGTTTCTATCCCATTCGTTTTAAGGTAAAATTAATTTATTAATAAAAGGAGTGTGGAAATATGGAAGCTGAAAGATGTTGTCCAACTGGAGCACACAACTGCTTCACTTGTCGTGTTTGCAGCGGTTCGTTCTTTGGGTGCAAAAGTTGTGCCCAATGTATTTCTTGCCCAACTTGCATCGAAAAGAAATGTGTTTGTTGTAGTAAGGGAAGTCCAAAACAAAAAGAAAATGCCGCTAAATACGGTAATAAATAAATAAAAATCGCTATTTAGTGATTTTTATTTTTGAAAGGAAAACCAAAATGTACAAAATTGCTTTTGATGTAATGGGAGCTGACCACGGAGTGGCACCAGCCGTATCGGCATCACTTAAATTCTTAAAAGACCACAAAGATCTCCACTTAGTTTTAGTTGGTGATGCTGAAAAAATCCAACAAGAACTAAACGGAAAAAAATATAATCACGACCAACTATCAATCCACGCAACGACAGAAGAAATCACAATGCACGACGGAATTTTGGATGTGCGTCGTAAAAAAGACTCTTCCATGGTAGTGGCGCTTGACCTTGTTAAAGAAAAAGCGGTCGACGCCATGATGACCGGGGGAAATAGTGCTGCTTTTATCGCGGGATCACACCTCATGTTAAAAGAGTTTGACGGGATTTTACGTCCGGGATTCATGCCAACCATTCCCACCATTGTTAATAATAAAACAACACTCTTGCTTGATGCCGGTGCTAATTCCGACAATAGTCCAGAGGACTTATTAAATTTTGCGAAATTAGCAACCATCTATTTAAAAACTGTCAAAGGGATTGAAAAACCGTTAGTGGGACTCTTAAACATTGGGACTGAGGACCACAAAGGAACGGAAATCGAAAAAGAAACCCACCGTTTACTGCAAAGTGAAAAAAGCATTAATTTCTACGGGAACATTGAATCACGCGACATGACAACAGGACTTGTTGATGTGATTGTGACTGACGGATGAAGTGGGAACATTGCCCTGAAATCAATTGAGGGAATGGCAAAAAACCTGTTAACAGAAATTAAAGCCTCAATCACAAAAGGGTTACGTAAATTTGCCGCTTTAGGATTAAAAAAAGCCTTTCGTGAAGTCGGAGCAAAATTTGATTACAAAAACCATGCGGGGGCCATTTTAATTGGTGTGAATGGTATTGTCTTTAAATCACACGGTTCTAGTGACGAAAAATGTTACTTAGCAACATTGCGTATGACATTTGATGCTGTTAAAGCGGATGTCGTAAATAAAATGAAGGAAATGATTAAATAATGATGACTGATTTAAGAGCGTTCTTTAAACAATTTAAGATTGAAATTAATAATCTGGATATTTTCCAAGAGGCAGTCACACATAACTCTTTTTCCAACGAATCAACTGTGAAAAAAAGTTATGAAAACCTAGAGTTTTTAGGTGATGCTGTCTTGCAATTGAAGTCTTCGATTTATTTATACAATAAATTTAAGGACTCATTTAATATGCAAGGTGAATTAACCAATGGGCGCCAATGTTTAGTTTGTGAAGATACTTTAGCTCACATCGGAACTAAAATTGGAATCGGAAATATTCTTCGTCTTGGCCATGGTGAGGAACAAAATGGGGGCCGCACTAATTCTAAAATTTTAGGTGACTTGTTTGAGTCAATTACAGCAGCCATCTTCCTTGATCAAGGTGATGCAGCGGTTGATTTATGATTGCAAGAAACTTTATTACGTGATGACATTTTTGAAGTCGCAAAACAACTTAATATCAACTATAAAAATAAATTTCAAGAATTACTACAACCAAAATCAAAAGAAGATATTACTTACTTTGAGATTGACCGTATTAAAAAAGCAGATAACACCATTGATTTCCATATGGGTGTCCGCGTTGACGGCATGATTTATGGTCGCGGAATTGGAAAGACCAAAAAAGAAGCGACTCAAAACGCCGCGCGCGATGCACTTGAAAAATTAGAATCACACAA
>JALAGN010000080.1 GCA_022712415.1 Spiroplasma sp.
ATCTTTATCATTTGTTAATACTCTTCCTGAAAATCCAATGACCTTCCCATCAATATTTCTAATGGGAAAAATAATTCGATTAAAGAAAACGGGATAATACTCTAAGCCTTTTTTAACAAACAAAGAACTTTTTAATAATTCAATTTCTGAAAAACCTTTTTCATCTTTCAAATAATTAAACAATGCATATTTGGATTTGGCATAACCAATATTAAATTCGCGAATTTGATCGAGTGTAATTTTTCGCGCGCTTAAATATTTTCGCGCTGGCTCAGAACCTTGTGTGTAAAGTAAAGTTGCAAAGTACTCCATCGCCGCAGCGTTGATTTCAAATATTTTTTCTTGGTCGAAAGAATATTTTAAATCTTGTTTTTGATAACTTTTAATTTTAATTCCAACATACTCACCAACAATGCGAATCGCTTCTTGGAAAGTGACGGATTTAAATCGTTGCACAAATCCAATAGCATTTCCCCCGACACCGCACGCAAAACATTTAAAAATTTTTTTCTCAACCGAAATGTTTAACGACGGTGAACTATCATCGTGAAATGGACAAACAGCAACATAGCTGTTAGATTTTTTTTGAATTTCAATATAGCGACCGATCACATCGGCAATGTTAGCTTTTTGTAAAATTATTTCTACATCATTTGTCATTGCCAATTCAATCACCCCGCGTTATTTTAATTTGTTTTTTAGATAATTATTTAAATCTGATATTTTAACTCGTTCTTGTTGCATCGAATCACGTTCTCTCACTGTGACGGCTTGATCGTTTTCAGTATCAAAGTCGACAGTAATGCATAACGGTGTTCCAATTGCATCTTGACGACGGTATCGCTTCCCAATGTTTCCTGTATCATCAAACGTTGCATCGAAGTCACACAACAATTCGTTGTATAATTTTTCTGCCACGTCACGTTGTTGTTTTTGTAATGGGAAGATTGCCACATTGTATGGAGCAACTTCATTTGGTAAGCGCAACACAATTCGGGTGTCGTTTTCTAATTGTTCTTCGACATAAGCATTGCATAAAATTGCTAACATTAGTCTTTCCACCCCAACGCTTGGTTCAATAACGTTCGCAAGAATTTTTTCATTTGTTGTTGGATCTAAATAAGTTAAGTCTTGTTTTGAATTTTTTTGATGTTGTTCTAAATCAAACGACCCTCGATGCGCAACACCTCAAAGTTCACCACGTCCGAAAGGAAAGTTAAATTCAATATCAGATGTTTGCGAAGAGTAGTGTGCTAGTTCTTGTTCGTCATGTTTTCGAATCACATACGAATCTTTGGTGAAGTTTAATTTTGTTTCGAGGAACTTAACGACGTTATCAAGTCAGTATTGAAATCAGTCTTGCCCATCTTTGGGGTCAAAGAAGAATTCCAACTCCATTTGTTCAAACTCTCTTGTTCGAAAAATAAAATTACCTGGTGTAATTTCATTTCGGAACGACTTACCAATTTGTCCAATTCCAAACGGCAGTTTTTTTCGCAAAGCACGTTGGGAATTTTTAAAGTTAATGAAAATTCCTTGTGCTGTTTCCGGTCTCAAGTAAACTGTTGATTTATCATCTTCAATCACACCTTGATTGGTTTTAAACATCAAAGTAAATTGCCGAATTGGCGTGAAATCTTGTTTTCCGCAAGTCGGACAAGCAATCCCGTCATCAGCAATGAATTTTTCTAATTCTGCGTTTGCTCATCCCCCGACATTCATGTCAGGATGTTTTTCTTCAATGAGTTTATCCGCTCTTCAACGGGTTTTACAACTTTTGCAATCAATCAATGGATCATTGAAATTATTTAAATGGCCCGAAGCTTCTCAAACTTTGGGGTTCAAGATAATTGATGAATCAAGACCAATATTATAAGGATTCTTTCTGACAAAATAGTTTCATCATAAGGTTTTTAATTTTTGCTTCATTTCCGCTCCAAGAGGTCCGTAATCTCAGGAATTAGCTAATCCACCGTAGATTTCAGAACTTTGAAAGACAAACCCTTGGCTCTTTAAGTGCGCAATAATTTTATCGATGTTTTCCATTATTTTCTCCTTCATAAGTAGAAACTCTCTTTAATTTATTGAATAATTGGAGTTTTGTCAACACACTATAAGTGTACCTTAAATGTAGTCAACTTTGCAATGTTCTGGGATTCTTGTTGATGCTGTATCTTTAAAACTTTTAAACACTGGAACAACCATTCCGTTGTCAGACTCATAATAATCAATTAAAAAAACATGCAAAGCAATTAAATCAATAAAATTGTAATCCAATTTGAGCATTTCAGCGAATGAGCATTTGTTTAATTTCTGAAATATATTCACAAATGATTGTGATTGCTTATTTTCATTTGGATGTAAACAATTTAAACAAACAAGGCCACGGTCTTTGTAATCAAAACGGCGGTATCACGGTTTTTGCTTGAAGCAACGGACACAACGACTTAAATCTAGTTTTGTTCCCGCTAATCCTAGTAAATAATACAAAGCAAAAACATAAGTCGCAAAGCGCTTGTTGTCCTGATTAATGTTATCTAAAACGAGATCTAGTAAGTTGTAGACCTCACCATCCGGCAAACCAAAAGTTGCCAATTGATCGACAATATCACACACGCCTTGCACATAGAGATATGACATAAAATCCTTTGCGAGGTTCTCGTAATTTGTGATAATCACACCACTTTTTAGTTTACTCATCGTGTCAACTTGGCGGGATTTGAAAATTTCAAAATCACTCTTACAAAAGAGTTGCACGGCATAACGATTTTTGGATGTAATTTTACGAACACCCGGTGCGTAAAGAGTAATTTTCCCAAATTGCAAAGAAAAAACAGTAATGATTTGAGCGTAATCCTCATAATCAAGACTATTGATGACAAATCCTTGTAAATTTACAGCACTCAATTAATTCACCTTCTCTTAATAAGTATCTTTATCGTAACCCATTCGCTTAATTAATGATGCTGATTGTCTTCAGTTTTTGTTGGTACGGACGAACAATTCCAAAAAGACTTTTGAACCAAAAATGCTCTCCATTTTTTCTCGCGCTTTGATTCCGATCGTTTTAATCATGGCCCCTTTTGCTCCGATAATAATTCCCTTTTGGCTTTCGCGTTCCATTACAATACTAGCGGTCACCCGTAAAAGTGTTTTAGTTTCTTTAAATTCGTCAATTAAAATCGCAACAGAATGGGGTACTTCTTCTGACGTCAAGTTTAAAATTTGCTCGCGAATAATTTCACGCACAATAAAACGCTCTGGTTGGTCACTACTCATTTCATCGGGATAAAATTTATACCCTGTTTCAGGAATGTTGGCTGCAATTTCGGCCATCAATTCATTCAAACCAGCACCAGCAACGGCACTAATTGGAATGATTTTTTTAATGTCTTTAGCAACACCTTTTCATTCGGCAATTTTAGCATCTAATTCCGCTTTTGAAACAGTATCGATTTTAGTAATTAAAAGCACAATTTCAATTTCGCGGTCTTTTAAATTTTGTAAAATAAAGAGATCGTTTTTCCCAATATGCTCGTTGGCTGGGGCTAAAAAGAGAATCAAATCTGTCCCTTTCGTTGCTTGCAGTGCTGTTCTGTTCATAAAACGGTCAAGTTCGTTCTTAACGTTGTGAACACCGGGCGTATCAACAAACACAATTTGTAAATTATCCTTATTATAGATTCCGTTAATTTTATTTCTAGTTGTTTGGGCTTTATCCGTCACAATTGAAATGTCTTTTCCTAAAATTGTATTCATTAAGGTTGATTTTCCGGTATTCGGACGTCCCACAAGGGAAACAAAACCTGATTTAATTTTATCCATTTTTTCCTCCTAGACGTTTAAAGCATCAACCGGTACTGGTTGGGCTTTTTCGTCTTTGTTTTGGTCAATAAATTTAGCAAAGTCTTCGGCTGACTCAAATTCCGAAATCACAATCGCTTGGATTTCCTCTTTATTTCGAATGGTTCACGTATACCGAATTGCTCCCACCATCGCAACCAAGAATGGAATGATGGTTAAAACATAAGCATATTCGAATCAGTTTCCGTGGTCTCACGCTGTTGCTTGAATGTGATATAGACCAAACAACAACACACCAAAGGCAAAGGCAAAACAACTTCAGTAGTAAAAGAGACTTCATTTCGAATACGGCATCACAAACGAGGCAATGAAAATAAAATATCCGACACCAAGTAAGAGATATGTCGCCACATCAAAGTCACTAAAGTTTAAAACATCAACCAAATCCATCACGTTAGCGGCTAAAATAAACAAAATCGCTACAGCAATCATATGTTTTCGTGCACTAATTTCGCCCGGTGTTACTCAAGTTTTAAAGATAAAGGCATTTTCACGGTCTTCTGTTTTACGATAACGGTCAATGCGAATTCATTCACGGTTTCAATTGTTGAACTCAATAAAAATTCGTTTTGTTGTTTTATAACAAATTAATCCTAAGAGATAAATCGCCAAATAAATTCATTGGCTTAAAAAAGTATTTAAAACATCTTGACCAGAAGTAAATTTCTTAATTAATCCCGATCAATCAAGAATAAAAATAAACGATCAGAAGAATAACGCTTCGGAGATATAGACAACATTAAAGACCATGGTGACAAAATAAGTTGCCCTTCCCATTGACATGTTCAACATAATAATTAAACTGTACAGCAACAGCATTAATTGTCCAGCCATTAAGAAAATCATCCCGTCAATTACGACATTTTGGTCCACAATTAATTTATCTAGGACTGGCGTTGTTTGCCCGCTGTATTGCTTTTCAATTGCAAAGTGAAAATATAAAAATAATCCTAACATCACAACGTAAAACGGCATTAATGTGACAACTCGGACACAAATTTTTAACCGATTAAGGTAGTCACCTTCTGACAACATCACGACATGACGCGACATTAAAAAACGCTTGGTGAAGCAATCTCCTCACCAAGAATTAATTAAACGTGCTTCTTTTGCAGTCATCCCGTTTTGCATGTTTACCTCCTAAAAGCCGATATTTAAAATAATGAAACAGAAACCTAAGATTTCGGTCGCAATACTTGATCAGAAAATAACTCGAAAGTCTTTTCAAACACGTGCTTTTTTTTCTAGATTAATCCTTCTGACATCATCGTGAATTGTCCGCTTGACGATGGCATATTCTCTTCATTTTAATAGTCCGTGGAATAAAGCGAAGAAGAGAAATAAAATTCAAATTGCGACAATTCCCGACACACTATTCATGTGACGCATGTCTCAAAATCATAACAACGCATCCTCTTTTGTTCCCAGCGCAATGACAGCAATAAAGAGCAATCAAATGGCAAAGACACGTCACGAATATTTTAAAATGGTATCGTGAACAATGATTTTAGCTGTTCTTTCGTTAAAATATCACACAAAGTCCCGTTCATTATACTCCATCGCACCACGAAATATTGTTCTGGCGTAGTGTTGGTTTTTATACAGTTTCATTCTGTCAATTCCTGCTAAATCACCTTTGATTTTAAGGTCATAACGTAATTTTTCAAACAGTTTATTTCCGTCGACGACGGTGTGTAAACGCTCATTCAAGGCACGACGATGGGCCGCGCAATAAATCAAGGGTGCGAACATGATCATTAACATTCCAAAAATGGCCAGCGTATCAGTTACTGCTGTTTTAGAACTTCAACCCAAAAACGCAGCCAATAAATTCATATTCATGTTCTCACCTCAATATCTTTTAAATTATATAAAAAAATCCGCTCAAATCGCGGATTTATTTGTTTATTTTGTAAAAAAACGATTTTACTTATAAATCTTTTTCTGTAAATGAATCCGGCAACAATTCTGAGACGGTGACCGATTTACAGTATCCTTTTTTATTAAAAATCATCACAATTTGCTCTGGTTGTAGCAATTCTGTCATGGTTTGGCGACAAGTTCCACAAGGTGTCCCGACATTATCAGAATCAGTGTAAAGTGTCATTAATTCGACATCATTGGCATCGTATCCTTGGGCATAAACTTGGGGTAACACACAACGTTCAGCGCAAATGGTTGGGTTATACGCAGCATTTTCCACATTGACTCCGACCACTTTTTCACCGTTTTTTAAATAAACAATACTTGCTACTCTAAAATTCGAATACGGAACATAAGCATTATTCTTTAGTTCCATTAATTCTGAAAATAAAATTTCTTTTGAAAAGTTCATTCTTTCACCTCTAACTTAGCAATTTCGCTAATGTATCAATCAATTTTGGTAGATATATTAAGAAACCAACGACAAGGGAAGCAAAAGCACTCAAGATGCTGGCGGCCGCACAAATGTCTTTGATCTTTTTCGCTCGCTCATTGTATTCAAAACTTAATAAGTCAACGAAACTTTCAATGGAAGTGTTAACAAACTCAAAGCTGACAACAATTCCAATGGTCAGAACAATAATTGCTCATTCGATATATGTTAATTTCAATCAAATCCCGAGCCCAATGCAAACAATAATCATAATTAAATAAATTAGGAGTGTTGATTCTTCTTGTAAGGCAGTAAAAACCCCTCTTCCCGCGTTAACAAATTTATTTTTAACCCGGATTCCGACGTTTGTTTTTTTCTTTACATTTTTTCTTGCCATATCGTTACTCCATTTCGTATGCGATTGCTTCTTGTGCTAAGATTTGGTCTGTTAAAGCAAACATCACTTGCGCTTCTGCCTCAATTTCGTGGTCGTACCCGAGAATATGTAGTAATCCGTGGGTAAACAATCAGGCCATTTCAGTTGTAATCGTGTGATGCATTTTTTGTGCTTTTCGATTTGCTTCCGCAAAACAAATAAAGATATCACCTAATTCGCGGAAATCTAATTGGTCGTAAATCCCATAATCATCATCGATCGGAAACGAAATTACATCTGCAATGTAATCTTTACCGCGATATTGTGCATTCATACTGACCGAAGTAGTTTCGTCAATATAAGTAACAGACAATGTCAGCGGTTTTACAATTGCAAGTATGTCCTTTGTATGTTGTAAGAGACGATTAAACAAAGCTTCAAAGTTATTTAATTGTTCTTCTGTTTCGTACAAAAAAGTAATTTCGTTCATAATTCGCCCCTAATTATTATATCAACTTTATTGAAATAATGTTTTAAATAAGAATGAAAACAAAGTGATCGCTTTTCCGGATAATTTGAAGGTATCGGACTTAATGACATTAAATTCTTTGGCATCAACAATAAGTGTGATTGTATTTTTATCAACCACTTTAAAATTAGTCGTTGTGAAATCACTTGTTGTTGCCTTTAACAAGTTTGGGGTAAAATTTAAATCCTCACACGTAAAAGTAATTGTCACATTGCCCCCTTCTTGTTTTGCTTCTGTGATATGTAGATTAACGTAGTTCTCAATTTTTAAACTTAACAACGTTAGGATTAAAGTTAAGATTAATAAAACAGTTATCGATAGATAAATTATTCGTTTCATTGTGTCACCTCCAGTTGGTGATGATAATATTTTTTAAATTGGGAATTGTGTGTGCAAAAGATGATCAAACTATTTTGGTGCAAGTAAGAAAAAATATTTAATAGTTTTTCGGCCGTCACCTCGTCAACATTACTTAGTGATTCATCAATTATAAATAAGTCACGTTGAATAAAGAAAGTTGACATGAAGTTGATGATTTGTCTTTGCCCTTTGCTCAGGTTGGCTCCGTTGTTTTTAATTCGTTTGTCAATCATAATGTTATGGTCGATTAAAATTTTCATGAGACCAAGTTGCGCAAATTTTTTTAAATCAATCTCTTTAAATAATTTTATATTTTCAAAAACTGTATCGGTGTAAAGATAATCATATTGACCAAGATAAAATATTTTTTCTTTTAAACTTTTTCTTGAGATATCTTTAATATTTTTGTCGTTGATGAAAACGTTTCCAAGATAGTCACGGAACTGTCCTTCCAAAATTTTAAAGAGTGTTGACTTACCAACTCCGGACGGACCAGTCACGACAGTATTATTTTTGATTACACTATTAACTCGCTGACACATTAATCTTCCGTTACGATTTTTAGAAACGTTTTCAAATTTAACTCAATTAATTTTTTCACTGAGTAAATGTTTTTCATCTTTTACTTCAACAGTATAAATAAAATTTAGATCATTCAAATTTATTTTTAATGTTGATCGGTTTTTAAT
>JALAGN010000001.1 GCA_022712415.1 Spiroplasma sp.
AATTTTAATAAATTCAAAATATGCTCTTTCCACATAATCAAATTCTAATCCACGAATAATAATGGCAATCGCAAGTTGTTGGGTATTGCGTCCTTTTTTATATTCATACATTGGTTTTAATTCTTCAATGGTTGTTAACAACGAATCAAATAAACCAGTTAAAACCATTTTAATTAATTGACTGGTTTTTTCAACAATATGGTCATAAACTGGACCATATTCAGCTTTTCCGTATTCACCAACGATTAAAGTTCTAATTTTATCTCAAGTAACTTTTCGTAAATTCAAGAATTGCTCTTGAATGCGGAAATCAGGATCAATATCAGAAACATTAATCGGATTTTCCATCACTCATTGGGTGAAATTTTCGATTGATTGTTCGTCTACGCCGATATCCTTTAATTTCTTAATTTCTTCATTAAATAACTTGGTATATTGTTTATCGATTGCTGCTAATTCATCTTGCTTTTTTACTGCCATAATTAATTCCTCACCTTTTTATTATATCATTAATGGTTGCTATCAATCTAGAACATCCCACCACCGAAGTTTGGCATGCGACCTTGTTTTAATTGTTTGGTAAATTCAAGTGCTTGTTTTTTCCCTTTTTCGAATTGGTTGATCAATTCGTTAAATTCTTTTTCACTACGACCAGAACCAACTAAAATTCGTTTTTTTCTGGTAATTGATTTTAGTAAACGGGGTTCACGACGTTCTTTTAGCGTCATTGACGACATTAAAATTTCAGCCACTCACAATTTTTGTTGGGCTTCGTCCAGTTTTTGGTCACTAATTTTACCTGCTAAACCAGGCATCATTTTAATTAAACCACTAACATTTCCCATTTTTGACATTTGACGGAGTTGGTTACGTAAATCTTCTAAATCAAATTGCCCCGATAACATGCGACGCATGGTTTTTTCCATGGTTCTTTGGTCCAGGTTTTCTGTCGCTTTTTCGAATAAAGTGTCAATGTCACCCATTCCCAGAATTCGGTCCGCCATCCGTTTCGGGTAGAACTCAGCTAAAGCGCCAATCCCTTCACCCTCACCAATGTATTTAATTGGTAATTTAGTAATGTATGAAATCGAAAGGGTTGCTCCCCCACGAGTATCACCATCTAATTTAGTGACAATCACACCAGTTAGTTTTAATAAATTATTGAATTCATTGGCAACATTAATAATATCTTGTCCTGTCATCCCATCAACAGTTAGAATGATTTCTTGGGGTGAAACTGCTTTTCGAATATCATTTAATTCGTTCATTAATTCTTTATTGATTTGTAAACGACCAGCAGTATCTAAAACAACAACATCGTAGTTATTTTTTTCAGCATAATCAAGTGCTTGTTTAGCTGTTTTAACGGGATCTTGTTTTCCCTTTTCAAAAACATCAATATTATTTTTGGTTCCTAGTTCCACTAATTGGTCAATCGCACCAGGACGGTAAATATCAAGACCAACCATTAACATTTTTTTCTTATCTTTTTTATTAATTAAATGGGCTAATTTCCCACAAGTGGTGGTTTTCCCAGCCCCTTGTAATCCAACCATCATAATGACACTTGGTCGTGATGAAATATTTAGGTCTTTTTTTGTTTTCCCTAAAATATCGGTTAGTTCTTCATGCACAATTTTAATTAATTGTTGATCGGCACGAACCCCATCAATAATTCCTGTTCCAATTGCTTTTTTCTCAATGTTTTTAATTAATTCTTTTACAACATCAATATTAACGTCAGCTTCTAATAAGGCTAGTCGAATTTCGCGTAAGACTTCGCGAATATTATCTTCATTTAATGTTGCTGATTTTGCCTTTTTCTCCAATGATTTTTTCATTCGATTGGCTAAAAAATCTCCAAATCCCATATGTTTTCACCTCTCACATAAAGTAATTATACAAAAAAAACTAATATTATGGTGAATCATATCAATTTAATTGCGATATTCTTGTCATCACCCATAAAAAAATCTAATGATTTATATCATTAGATTTTTTCGTTATTATCAACTGGGACATTTGTAATTGTCCCGTAAACAACTACCGGTTTAGAATCATCAGTATAGTACATGACCCCATAACCAATGACGGTTATATCACTATATTTTTCACTGTAGTGTTTTTTAAAATTCATGGAATCTTTTAATGGCGCCGCAACCGTAGAAAGATCGCCAGTAAAATTAAAGGAATCAACAAAGCTCTTGGCCATTTCAAAATCCGTAAAAAGATACAATGTTGGTAACATGTAATCTTCGTACGGTTCTAAAATCAAATCTTCTAATGGATCGTACTTAGGATAATCCATAAAATCAATTTGTAAATCAATTTCTTTTGGCTCATTGGGCAAGACTTTATAATTAAAACATGACACAACACTAGAACCGGCTGTCGCGACGACACTGATTGCACTAAATAAACCTAATAATTTTTTCATCGTTTTTCTCCTAAATTACTCTATTATATTAAATGGAGTTGCTACTCTTAAGGTTAGTAAGGTAAAAGACCTTACACAATCAAGTCGCATCAAATGTTGAGTAACTATTTTTTATTTGTTATTTGTTGCTGTATTTGTGATTTTCCCATAGAACACGTCAAACTTTAATACAGAAGTGTCCTTGTTAGTTGACACACAATAATAAAATTCAGTTAAATCCTTGTATTTTTCTTTGTAATCTTCTCTAAAGTTAGCCGCATCTTGCAACGCTGCCGTAAATTCAATTTGATTACTTTTCAAACTAAATGCATTAATATAGCGAAGCATCATTTTCGAAGTATTAAATACATTCACACCAATACTTTTTTTATCTTGATATGGTTTTATAAGAAAAGCCTCTAAGTCATTATATGTTGGATAATCTGCGACAGCAATCTGCAAATCAATTTCCGTTTGATTGACATCTGTGATTTTGTAATTAAAGCACGACACAACACTTGATCCAGTTGTGGCAACCATGCCGATTGCACTAAATAAACCTAATAATTTTTTCATATAATTTGATTCCTCCTGTAATTACAATTTTTCAAGACTATGAAAAACCGACATTCATTTCATTATATTATTTCACTAAGGTATTTGTAATATTACCATAAACAAATTTCATATCATCTTTTGAATCGGCACTTACATAATATCCAAAATTTGTCAATGTTTTATTATCATAATTTTTAGAAAACTCATTCGAATCAGCAAGACATAATTCTTCTTCTTCTTCTTTAGATGCATTGTTATTCATCGCATCCACATATTTTTTTGCTATATCTACTGTGCTAAAAAATACTACTCAAACGCTTGTTCAAGTCTCATCTTTATATAACGAAGTGATATACTTTTCTAAATCACTATCTCATTCGTAAGGTGTTAAATCTAATGCTAAATCAGTTCGTTCCACACTAAGTTTATAGTCAAAACACGACACGACGCTTGAACTAGTTGTGGCAACTACTCCGATCGCAGTAAATAAACCTAATAATTTTTTCATAATATTTCATCCTATATTTTTACAATTATATCGAAAAGCCGGTGTTATCACAACCTACTTTAAGTGTATTTAAAAAGCGTCAACTCTTATTTGAAAGTTGACGCTGATGAATAATTAGTTCTTATTCATTATTATTTAATTTGGAAACCAAACGTGATTCCCGAATCACCGTGATAACAATTTCACCTGGAATTTTAGCGACTGCCTTTAAAACCTCATGGACTTTACGACTAACTTCGACAAATTCGAGTTCGTTCACCGCAACGGGGTCAACCATAACACGAATTTGGCGGCCCGATTGAAGGACAAACGCTTTTTTAACACCATCAATATTTCTGAGATGTTGTTCAATATCATCCATGCGGATGAAGAAATCTTCGACACTATTATTTCGTGCTCCCGGACGGGCGGCAGAAATAGCGTCAGCAATCGCAACAATTTCAGCATATAATGTTTCTTTTTTTGCATCATCGTGGTGTGCTTCAACAGCATTTATAATAATCGGATTCATATTGGCTCGTTTTAAGATTTTAACCCCAAGCACAACATGTGATCCTTCTTGTTCATAATCCACAGCTTTTCCAATATCATGTAAAAGCCCACAACGAAGTGCAATCCCTTCGTCTAATTCAAGTTCAGCGGCAATAGCAGCTGAGATCTTTGCAACTTCAATACTATGTTGCAAGACGTTTTGGTTATAACTAGTTCGGAATTTTAATCTTCCTAACATAATTTTGATATCATCATTTAAATCATAAACATCAAGTTCACGGATGGTTTCATCACCCGCTTCTTCGATAATTTCATCAATTTTGCGTTCTTCTTCAATTAAGGCCTCTTCTATTCGTACGGGTTGAATGCGTCCATCTTCCATTAAAGATTTTAAAGCCCGAATGGCGATTTCACGTCGAATTGGGTTAAACGATGAAATACTGATGGAGTTTTGGGCTCCATCAATAATAATATCAACGCCCCCATATTGTTCAAAAGCCCGAATGTTTCGGCCTTCTTTCCCAATAATTTTCCCTTTCATTTCATCGTCGGGAATGGGAATCCGTGCAATCGTTGAAGTTGTGACAATTTGCGTTGCGTATTTTTGCATCGCACTCACAATAATTTTGGATGCGACTTCTTGGGAACGTTTTTTTGTTCGGTCTTTTAAACCTTCAATGTAACGGTCAAGTTCGGCATTCAGTTCGATTTTCATATTTTGAAATAAGGTGGCACGTGCTTCTTCCAGATTAACATGTGTCACTTCAGCTAGTTTTTCATTGTAATCAGAAATGCTTTTTTGCAAGTTCCGTTTCAATTTTAAGTTAACTTTTTCAACTTCTGTTACTTCTTGTTCTCGTGCAATGATAAGTTCGAGATCTTTATGAAATAACTCTTTTTTTCGGGTTAATTCATTTTTACCAATCACAAGTTCATTGATTTGTTCTTCAATTTCACGATTAGCATCGTATTTAATTTTGGCAATCTCAGCTCTTGTATCAGCCAAGGTTTCCATTTTAATCCGACGAGCATCGTCGTTAACTTTTTGTAATAAATTTTTTCTTGATTTTGAAAAGCGCATATAAAACAAGACAACCGTTAAAACCATAACGACTGACAGTAATATGGCTGAGATAATAATTAAAATTTCTTTTGTCAATTTACTTTGACTCCTTCCGCAAGAAAAAGTCTGTGGGCGTCATTAGCGTTAGCAATGACAAAGTGATTGTAGCATAATTTTAGGCAACTATTTGCCTGATGCACTATGGATTTTATTTTTTTGTCAACGACGACGTAATACTAGACGATAAATTCCTTGGTAACTTAAAACGGCACAAACCGGAATAAACGATAATAAGAACATCACAGCTGCTCCACCATAATTGTATTGCGGATAAACATGGAACACATTAACTCCAATCACCGGCGTTAAAATCATAATTAGATTGAGCAGAAAAGCCGTCACCATTGCTCCGACTAAAATTCAGTTGGGTTTATTTTTTTGTCTTGCTCATTTAATTACATCAATGAAAGGCACAAAATAAATTGGTGAGAAGACGATCGCAATGAAAGCGCCCGTTACTCCGAAGTTATGGTGCATATCCATTGTTGCGTTGGGCAGCGGTCAATAATAACCGACAAAATATCCGGCGACAACCGTTGCTGCTGTCACAAACATCACAAAGAATAATTGACCAAACATCCCTCGGAAGAGATTTTCACGGCGACTTCGTGGTTTGTCATTCATAACAGCGTTGGTACTTTTTGACATCCCTAACGGAATAGCTAATAATGTTTCCACAATTAAGTTGAACCATAAAATGTTGGTTGCGTTTAATGGTGACAGACCAACAATTAAAATAATAATATACATTGCAATCACTTGGGGATTGGCTGATAAAACAAAAGTCGCTGCGCGTTTAATTTTGTTATAGGCATTTCGCCCTTCAATAACTCCATTAATAATGGAAGAAAAATTATCGTCGGTTAAAATAACGTCGGCGGCATCTTTTGCGGCATCACTACCACCAAGACCCATCGCAATTCCAATATCAGCTTTTTTTAAACTTGGTGAATCATTGACACCATCGCCGGTCATCGCAACAGTTAATTTATTTCTTTGGAGCGCAGAAACAATCCGAGTTTTGTGATTAGGATTGACACGAGCAAAAACATCAATTGCTTCAACCATTGTTGTTAACTCGTCATCGCTAATGGCGTTTAGTTCGTCCCCTGTCATCGTTTTCCCGTTGCGACGCAGAATTCCCATGTTGCTGGCAATAACTGTCGCGGTATCAACGTGATCACCTGTAATCATTACAACCCGTATCCCAGCTTTTTTAGCAAGACGAATTGCTTCAATTGCTTCAGGACGGGGAGGATCAATAATTCCAACTGCTCCCAAGAAAATCAAGTTATCTTCTGTCACATTAGTTGTTTTGTCGTCAGCGTCCAGTTTACGATAAGCAAAAACAATCACACGAAGCGCTTCACTACTCATTTTTTTGGCGTTGTCATTAATTTTTTGGATTAAGTCATCTTTTAATGGGACAACTTTTCCATCAACAAATGCTAGACGACAACGCGGTAAAATTCGGTCAATCGCTCCTTTGACATAAAGATATTTATTTTCGTCAACTTGGTTGATGGTGCTCATCATTTTGCGGTCACTTGAAAACGGAATCTCATTCAAACGCGTGTATTTATTTCGCAGGGTTTCAGAATCCATTCCTTGTTTTTTGACAAAGTCATAAATGGCCAGTTCCGTTGGTAAACCAATTCGTTGTTCATTATTATCAGTTGCATCGTTGCACAGTGCCATTCCGTTAACAAAGTGAATCATGTTGGCTTCTTCAGAAATATATTGAAAGTTTGTTGCCTTCCCCATTCAATCCAGGGTAAACAATGATGTCACCGTCATTTTATTTTGGGTTAATGTTCCAGTTTTATCACTACAAATAATATTGACAGCCCCAAGGTTTTCAATTGATTCTGTCTTTTTCACAATGACGTTCTTTTGACTCATACTATTGGCGGAAATCGATAAAATAATCGAAACAATAATATTTAAACTAGCCGGAATAATTGCAATAGCAGCCGATAGCGACAAGAGAATGTGGTTAATAATAGTATGACGTTCAATTTCATTAATGAGTAATAAGATGAGGAATAGCGAAATTGAAATCGCAACGGAAATCAAAGAAATATTACGTGTTAAACGTGACAATTTTTTTTGGAGTAAAGTTTTCTCAACTTTGGTCGAACCAATGTCATTGGCGATTTTCCCAATTTCAGAGTTTTTGGCTGTTTCAACCACAATTCCATTGGCTCGTCCGTTCACAATTAATGTCGACATAAAAGCTAGATTGACTTGCTCTGCTAAAACAGCTGACGAATTAGTAATGGCAACATTATTTTTCGTCACAGGATTTGATTCACCGGTTAATGCCGACTCGTCAATATTTAATTCAACGGGGTTAAATATGCGAATATCAGCCGGAACCATTTTCCCAGCTTGCAGCACAACAATATCACCAACAACAAGATCAACAGCATCGATGATTTTTTCTTGCCCATCACGAATGACAATGGTTTTTAAAGTGGTATTTTTTTGCAAGGCATTAATTGATGAATGGGTTTTCACTTCTTGGATTGTCCCAAGCAATGAGTTCGCTAAAATTGTAAATACAATGACACCACACTCAATTCCCTCAGCAAATGTAAATTCATTAAAGACTAACGGCACAACTAAAGAAATAATGGCAGCAACCGCTAAAACTAAATTTAACGGTTCTACAAAACACGAAAGTAAAATCATGAATCATGATTTATTTTTCACGGCATCAAGTTTATTTTTTCCATTATTTTGTAAACGTATTGCTGCCTCTGTTTCAGTTAGACCAACACTGATATTAGTTTTAAGTTCGCGTTCGATTTCGGGAATTGACGCCGAAAATCAGTTGCGATTCGGATGTTGATGATTTTTCTTGTTTTGCTTCATAACCATTCACCACACTTTTTATAATTATAATTGGTTTTCGCCTTAATTTTACGGGATAAA
>JALAGN010000081.1 GCA_022712415.1 Spiroplasma sp.
ACACCCCGATTGCCCCAAAACTTCCTAATATATTTTTCAATTATTTTTCCCCCCCCCCCCCCTCGGTAAATCAAAACATAAAAAAAAAAAAAAAAAAGCAAGGGGCAGAGGTCAAAAAACGAAAAAAAAATTAAATTAATTTGTCATATACCTTGTATTCCAGGGTGTTATTCAATATAATTGAACTTGCATGTATATTTTGTGTGCGCAATTCCGATACACCGAGAGGTGTTGTCAATGTAAGGAGGACCAAATGGCTCAACAAAAAGTTAAAATCAAACTTAAAGGTTATGACCACGCTATTGTCGATTCATCGATTGCTAAAATTATTGAAGCAGCTGAATCAACAGGAGCTGTTGTTAAAGGACCAATTCCTTTACCAACCGAAAAACAAATTATTACTATTCTACGTGCTACTCATAAATACAAAGATAGTCGTGAACAATTTGAAATGAGAACTCACAAAAGAATTCTTGAAATTATCAACCCAACACCGAAAACAATGGATCAACTAACACGTATCCAATTACCTTCAGGTGTTGACATTCAAATCAAATTATAGAAACACAAAATAGTTACCAGAATATACATGAATAAAATTATAGGAGGAAATATCATGAAAGGAATCTTAGGACGTAAAGTTGAAATGACTCAAGTGTTTACTGAAAGCGGTATTCTTGTTCCAGTTACAGTTATTGCTGTTGAACCCAACAAAGTTTTACAAGTTAAAACAGTTGAAACAGATGGATATAACGCATTGAAACTTGGAACATTTAACAAAAGAGAAAACCTAGTTAATAAACCAGAATTGGGAAATTTCAAAAAAGCAAAATCTGAACCTAAGCGCTTCGTTAAAGAAATCAGAGATATGGATGGATACGAAATTGGAGCTGATATTACAGCTGCCGACGTATTCACTGCCGGTGAATTTATAGATGTAACTGGAATTTCAAAAGGTAAAGGATTTGCTGGATCGATTAAACGCCATAACTACTCACGTGGACCAATGGGACACGGGTCAGGTTACCACCGTGGAATCGGATCAATGGGTGCGATTATTAACCGTATCTTCAAATCAAAAAAAATGCCAGGTCACATGGGACATGAACAAGTGACAATTCAAAATCTTGAAATTATATCAATTGATAATGAAAAAAATCTAGTTTTAGTTAAAGGATCAATTCCGGGACCAAGAAAAGGTTACGTAGTCTTAAAACAAAATGTTAAAGGTGAAAAAGCAAATCCTGCTGTGACACTTTTAAATAGAAGCCAAAAAGCAGCGCCAGCAGCAACTGAACCAGTTGCTGAAAAACCTGCTGAATAATAAGGGGGAACAAGCATGAAAATTTCTGTTGTTGATACAAAAGGTGCCAGTGTTAAAGAAATCGAATTAAAAGATTCGGTTTGAAACATTGAACCACACAATCAAGCAATTTACGATGCCGTTGTTGCTCAACAAGCTTCTTTAAGACAAGGAACAAAAAAAGTTAAAACTAGAGCCGAAGTTCGCGGTGGTGGTAGAAAACCATGAAAACAAAAAGGAACTGGGAGAGCGCGCCAAGGGTCAATCCGTGCCCCTCAATGAAGAGGTGGTGGGGTCGCATTTGGACCAACTCCAGATATCAACTACAAGAAAGCAATTAACAAAAAAGTAAAACAACTAGCGATTCGCTCAGCTTTAAGTATTAAAGCGCGTGAAAAAAACCTGGTTGTGATTGAAAAATTTGCTTTCACAAAACCATCAACTAAAGAAATGATTAAAGTTTTATCAAGTGTGAAAGCTGACGGTAAAGCATTAATCGTAACAAATGAAGTTGAAGAAATTGTTAACAAATCATCAAACAACCTTGAAGGTGTGAAATCATTGAATTTCCAAAAAATGAACATCTTTGATATCTTAAAAGCCAACAAATTAGTTGTGACACTTGATGCTGTTAACAAAATTGAGGAGGTGTACGCATAATGCATTTAACTGAAGTCATTAAAAAACCACTATTAAGTGAAAAGACTTACGTTGGTCATGCTGATGGTGAGTACACTTTCATCGTTGACAAAAGAGCCAACAAAGTACAAATTAAAAAAGCCTTTGAAGAAATCTTCAAAGTTAAAATCAAAACTGTTAGAACCATGAACTACGATGCAAAAGAAAAACGCATGGGAAAATTCGTTGGAAAAACAGTTTCATATAAAAAAGCCATCATCATTCTTGCTGAAGGCGAAAAATTAGATCTACTAAATGACTTATAGAAAAGAGTAACCCGCTCAAATTATTGTAAGTCACCTAGATTGGAAAGAAAAAAGGGAGGAAAAAGGTTATGCCAATCAAAAAATACAAGCCAGTCACCAATGGTCGTCGTAATATGACAACCCTTGATTACAGTGGACTGTCAAAAGTTAAACCGACGTCATCACTACTAACATCGTTAAATGAACATGCTGGTCGTAATAACAAAGGTCAAATCACAACCCGCCACAAAGGTGGAGGACACAAAAGAAAATACCGTATTATCGATTTCAAACGTAACAAATTCGATATTCCGGGAAAAATTGCAACAATTGAATACGATCCCAATCGTAATGCATTTATCTCACTAATCAATTACATTGATGGGGAAAAACGCTACATTCTTTTTGCGAAAGGAATGGAAGTTGGGCAAACAATCATTGCGAGTGAAAATGCAGATATTAAAACAGGAAATGCTGCACCACTTAAAAATATTCCTGAAGGGACATTGGTTCACAATATCGAAATGAAAATCGGTAAAGGGGGACAAATTGCCCGCAGTGCTGGGTCAAGTGCCCAAATCTTGGGGAAAGACGAAGATGGGAAATATGTCACTCTTCGCCTTGGTTCAGGAGAAGTAAGAAAAGTCTTAGCAGAATGCTACGCTACCATCGGTGAAGTTGGAAATGAAGAGTACAACTTAATCAACTGAGGTAAAGCTGGACGTAACCGTTGAAGAGGTATTCGTCCAACTGTTCGTGGTTCAGTTATGAACCCTAATGATCACCCACACGGAGGAGGGGAAGGACGTGCACCAATTGGTCGTAAGTCTCCATTAACTCCGTGAGGTAAAAAAGCTCTTGGTGTAAAAACACGCGATAAGAAAAAAGCATCGAATAAATTAATTATCAGAAGAAGAAATCAAAAATAGAAGGAAGAGGATAAAACATGTCTAGATCACTTAAAAAAGGACCATTCGCGGATGCGTACCTAATCAAAAAAGTTGAAGCAACATCAGAAAAAGATGTTATTAAAACTTGATCAAGAAGAAGTACAATCTTCCCACAATTTATTGGACGCACATTCGCAGTATACAATGGTAAGGATTTCATTAACGTTTACGTTACTGAAGATATGGTTGGTCACAAGCTGGGAGAATTTTCACCAACACGTAAGTTTGGTGGACACGGTGACGATAAGAAGAAAAAATAAGAAAGTTAATTAGAGGAGTTTCAACATGGAAGCAAAAGCAAAATTAACAATGATTCGTATCTCACCCAGAAAAGTTCGACTAGTAGCAGACTCAATCAGAAATAAAAAAGTCCAAGAAGCCATTGCAATTTTATACAACCAAGACAAAAGATCATCAGAGCCAGTATTAAAATTATTAAACAGTGCAGTTGCCAACGCCGTTAACAACAACGGAATGGAAGCTGACCAATTATTTGTTAAAACAATTTACGTGAACGAAGGGCCAACATTAAAACGTTTCCGCCCCAAAGATCACGGAAAAGCATTCCAAATCTTGAAAAGAACAAGTCACATTACAATTATTGTCAGTGACGATAAATAGGAAATAGGGGGAAAAATAAGTATGGGACAAAAAGTTTCACCAAATGTGTTACGTATCGGAATTATCCGTACGTGAGAAAATAGATGATTTGCTGAAAAAGGTGAATATGTAAAATGATTACACCAAGACATCAAAATCAAAAACACACTTAAAAAACAATTAAACAGTGGATTCGTTTCGAAAATTGAAATCGAACGTACTAAAAAAGAAATCACTGTGATTATTCATACAGCTCGCCCTGCAATCGTGCTTGGTCAAGATGGGAAAAATATTGAAAACATTGTTTTAACAGTTAAAAAAGTAATTAAAGACCGTAACGCTCACGTTAAAGTGAATGTTGTGGAAGTTAAAAATCCCGATGTTAACGCTGCGTTAGTCGCTCGTTTCATTGGTGAACAAATTACCAACCGTGCATCATTTAGAACTGTGCAAAAACTAGCAATTAGAAAAGCCCTAAAAGCCGGAGCAAAAGGAATTAAAACTGCTGTTTCAGGACGTTTAGGTGGAGTCGATATGGCTCGTACAGAAGGTTATCTTGAAAAATCTGTACCTTTATCAACATTACGTAGCGATATCGATTACGCATTGTACGAAGCAAAAACAACTTATGGACAAATCGGAGTTAAAGTTTGAATTAACCACGGAGAAATCTTAGGAAAAGACAAACACGATTCTAAAAAAACAGTTGAAGAAAAACGTAGTGTGAAAGGAGCAAAATAATTATGTTAATGCCAAAAAGAGTTAAATACCGTCGTCCTCACCGTGTGAGTTACGAAGGTAAAGCTAAAGGTGGAAAATTCATCGCCTTTGGTGAATATGGATTAATGTCATTAGACGGTGCCTGAATTACTTCACATCAAATTGAAGCAGCCCGTATTGCAATCACACGTTACATGAAACGTTTTGGGAAAGTTTGAATCAGAATCTTCCCACATATGGCAAAAACTAAAAAACCACTTGAAGTACGGATGGGGTCTGGTAAAGGGAACCCGGAAGACTGAGTGGCAGTCGTTAAAACAGGCCAATTCATGTTTGAAGTTGCTGGGGTTTCAGAAGAAATCGCCCAAGAAGCTTTAAGACTTGCGATGCACAAATTACCTGTGCGTTGCAAAATCGTTAAAAGAGGTGAAGAATAATGGCTAAACAAGGAATTAGTATGGAAGAATTAAAAGTTAAATCAATCGACGAACTAGCTCAATTGGGTGAAGATCGCCGTGCCGAATTATTCGCTTTACGTTTCCAAGCTGCAACTGGAAGTTTAGAAAAAACTCACAGAATTAAAGTCCTAAAAGTTGAGATTGCAAGAATTGAAATGCTACTTGGAGACAAACGTAGCAAAGGTGAAGTTGCCAAAGTTCAAAAAGCTAACTATTCAGAAGCTGTTGAAAAAGCAGAAAAAGCTGGAAAAGAAGTACGTAAAAAACAACGTGAAATGATTGAAAAAATGCAACAAGAACAAAGCGGAGTTGCCAATACTGAATCAGCAATGGGTAGCGAAGTATCAGATGATATGATTCAAAAAGCGATGGAAGCTGCAATGGATCAAGCTGTTGATGGTGAAAAAGCAGAAACAAAACCTGCAACAAAACCAGCGGCCGCTAAACCTACTGCTAAAGCCGCAACTACTAAACCTGCTGCCGCTAAACCGGCAACTGAAAAAGCACCAGCTAAAAAACCTGCTGCTGAAAAAGCACCAGCTAAAAAACCTGCTGCTGCTAAAACTACAACTACTAAAACAGCTGCCGCAAAACCTGCTGCTGCCAAAAAAACAACAACACCAAAAGTTGCTCTTCCTACTATTGATGCTGGAGAAGCAAAACCAACTGGTAAAGGGAAAGCCGCATTAGGCAATGTTAACATTAAAAAAGTTAAAACCGAAACAGTTAAAGGTGAAGATGTTGAAGGTATTGAATTAAAATTATCAAAAAAACCAAAAGACGCTAAAACATACGTGTTTGGTGCCAATGCTGCTGAAGCAAAAAAACAAATTGAAGAAGCGAATAAAAAAGCTGCAGAAAAGAAAACTAAAACTGCATCACCAAAAGGAGCTAAATAATTATGGAAAGACACAATAGACGTACATACACTGGAAAAGTTGTATCAGATAAAATGGATAAAACAATCACAGTGTTAGTTGAAACTTACAAAAACCACCCAATATACAAAAAACGTGTTAAATATTCAAAAAAATATAAAGCACATGACGAACAAGGTGTAGCACATATCGGCGATAAAGTCGAAATTATGGAAACACGCCCACTAAGTAGAACTAAAAATTTCAGACTTGTTAAAATTGTAGAAAAAGCTGTTATCTAGTTAAAGGGGAATAAACCAATGATCCAAACAGAATCTAGATTAAAAGTTGCCGACAATACAGGCGCAAAAGAAATTTTAGTAATTCATAACTTAGGTGGAAGTGTTCGTAAATTTACCAATATTGGTGACGTTGTGGTTGCAACAGTGAAAGCTGCAGCACCCGGCGGAATGGTTAAAAAAGGTCAAATTGTTAAAGCTGTAATCGTTCGCTCAGTTCGTGGTTTAAAACGCCAAGATGGAACTTCAATTAAATTTTCAGAAAACGCAGCAGTTATTATTAAAGATGATAAAACCCCTCGTGGGACACGTATCTTTGGTCCAATTGCTCGTGAAGTAAAGGAAGCAGGATTTGTAAAAATTGCATCTCTTGCTCCAGAAGTATTATAGGAGGTTATGTTGTATGACAAAAATTAAGTTAAAAAAAGGCGACAACGTAATCGTTATTGCTGGTGGACACAAAGGACACAAGGGACCAATTAGAAAAATCTCAAAAGACAGAACAAGAGTTTTTGTTGAAGGGATTAAAGCTACTAAACACTTTAAACCAACTCAAAATGAGGAAGGTGGAATTCGTGAAATTGATTCATCAATTCACATATCAAACGTTATGATTGCAGATCCAAAAGATAAAGAAGCCGGAACTCGTATCGGGTTCCAAATCGAAGGAGATACAAAAGTTAGAGTCGCTAAAAAATCAGGCTCAAAACTGAAATAGGAGGTAAAGTCAGATGGCAAAAGCAAAACAAATGCAACGTTTAGAAAAACTTTACAAAGAAAAAATCTCTCTTGAACTTCACAAAGAATTTGGATACAAATCAATCATGCAAGTACCAAAAATTACTAAAATCGTCGTTAATATGGGGGTTGGTGATGCTGTGCAAGACACAAAACGTCTTGACAATGCTGCCGCTGAATTAACACAAATTACTGGTCAAAAACCATTAATTACTAAAGCAAAAAAATCATTGGCGGCTTTCAAATTACGTGAAGGAATGCCAATTGGAGCAAAAGTAACACTTCGTGGAAAAAGAATGTATGACTTCTTAGATAAACTAGTCAGTGTTGCTCTACCACGTGTGCGTGACTTTAGAGGGGTTTCAAAAAACGGATTCGACAGTCAAGCAAACTACACAATGGGGATTAAAGAACAAATCATTTTCCCCGAAATCGATTATGATAAAGTACAAAAGGTTCGTGGAATGGACATTACCATCGTCAATACTGCAAAAGAAAGAAAAGAAGCATTTTCATTACTACAAAAACTGGGAATGCCTTTTGAAAAATAGGAGGAATCTAGTATGGCAAAAAAATCATTAAAAGTAAAACAACAAAAACATCCTAAATTCAAAGTACGTGCATATACACGTTGCGGAAATTGTGGACGTCCTCATTCAGTATTAAAGAAATTCAATTTATGCCGTGTGTGTTTTAGAGACTTAGCTTATAAAGGGCAAATCCCCGGAATAAGAAAAGCTTCATGATAGAAATAAGGAGATTTTATAAATGACAACAGATGTAATTGCAGATATGCTAACAAGAATCAGAAATGCGAACCAAAGAATGCACAAAGAAGTGTTAATTCCGGGAAGCAAAATGAAACTTGAAATCGCAGAGATCTTAAAAAAAGAAGGCTTCATTGAAGACTTCAAAGTTGAAAAAGATTTCAAAAAGAACATTATTATCTCTTTGAAATACAAAGGAAAAACACGCGTTATTAACGGATTAAAAAGAATTTCAAAACCTGGATTAAGAGTTTACTCAAAATCATACGAAATCCCACAAGTATTGAACGGATTAGGAATCGCTATCATCTCAACTTCAAAAGGAATCATCACAGATAAACAAGCTCACCAAGATAACATTGGTGGAGAAGTCTTAGCATTTGTTTGATAGGAGGAACTAGAATATGTCTCGTATTGGAAACAGAATTTTAACAATCCCCGCTGGAGTTGAAGTAAAAATCGAACCAGGTAACGTTGTTACCGTTAAAGGTTCAAAAGGTGAATTAAAACAAACCTTTAGTACATTAATCGATATCAAAGTCGACGGAACTGAATTATCAACAGTCCGTCAAAACGAAGATAAACATACCAAACAATTACATGGAACAACAAACTCACTACTAGAAGGAATGCTAACTGGTGTTTCGGCTGGGTTTGTCCGTGAATTGGAAATCGTTGGGGTTGGGTACCGTGCGGCATTAGCTGGTAACGCTCTAAACTTATCACTTGGATTTAGTCATCCAGTGGCATACCAAATTCCGAACGGAATTACCGTGGAAGTACCAAAACCGACCCAAATTAAAATATCAGGAATTGATAAACAATTGGTTGGTGAAGTTGCTGCCAACATTCGTGCATACAGAAGACCGGAACCTTACAAAGGTAAAGGAGTTAAATACAAAGATGAACACATCATCAGAAAAGAAGGGAAAGCTGCTGGTAAATAGTAGCTGAGAGGGATTTAAACAATGAAATACACAAAAGCAGAAGCAAGAAAACGTCGTCATTTCAGAGTTCGTAATAAAATTACGGGAACTCCTGAAAAACCCAGACTGAATGTATTTAAATCTAACACATACTTCTATGCACAAATTATTGATGATAAAAACGGTAAAACCCTTGTTGCTTCATCAAGTCTAAAAATGGGACTTAAAAATGGAGCAAACATTGAAGCTGCAAAAGCAGTAGCAAAAGACCTAGCCGAAAAAGCTAAAACTAAAAAAATTGTTGACGTAGTATTTGATCGTGGGGGATATTTATTCCACGGTCGTGTAAAAGCCTTCGCTGAAGTTGCAAAAGAAAATGGAATTAAATTCTAATTAAAGGAGATCTTGAAATATGGCAGAAGAAAAAAAAGTAACTACCGCTCCTGCGGTAGAAAAAGCTAAAACTGACGCAAAGCCGGAAGTTAAAGCTGATGCGAAAACATCTTATCATAATAACCGACCAAACAATAACGGTGGAAAAGGACCAAATAAAAAACCTTTCGATCGTAACCAAAGACGTGGTTTTAATAAAGAAGACAACCCATTCGAAGAAAAAGTTGTTACTATCAACCGTGTTACAAAAGTGACAAAAGGGGGGCGTCGTTTCCGCTTTGCCGCTGTTGTTGTCATTGGAGATAAAAAAGGTCGCGTTGGTTTAGGAACAGGAAAAGCAAACGAGGTTCCGGATGCAATTAAAAAAGCCATCAAAGAAGCTCGTAAATCACTTGTGAGAGTTCCATTAGCCGGAACAACAGTTCCGCACGATGCTATCGGTCACTATGGAGCAGGAAGAGTATTAATTAAACCTGCAAAACAAGGGACCGGAGTTATCGCCGGGGGACCTGCTCGTGCCGTCATTGAATTGGCCGGAGTATCAGATGTTTATGCAAAATCACTTGGTTCAAACACACCAATTAACATGATCCGTGCAACACTTGAAGGATTAAAAAACATGTCAACACCAGAACAAATCGCTCGTTTACGCGGGACATCAACTGCAGCTAAAAAACCAGCTGCAGCGAAATAGGAGGTAAATTAAGATGAAATTACATGAATTACAATTTACACCGGGAAGTAAAAAAGATGTTACACGTGTTGGACGTGGGATGGCGTCAGGAAAAGGTAAAACAGCTACTCGTGGTCACAAAGGGCAAAACTCTCGTTCGGGAGGAGGAGTAAGACCTGGATTTGAAGGGGGACAAACTCCTTTATTCAGACGTTTACCTAAAATTGGGTTTACAAGTCTTAACCGTAAAGAATATGTTATTTTCAACTTAGATCGTCTTGATTCATTGAAATTGACTGATATTAATCATGATACTTTATTTGAAAAAGGACTAATTAAGTCAAAATCAGCACTTGTTAAAGTGTTGGGTAATGGTAAAATTACTTCAGCTTTAAAAGTGAAAGTAAACAAAGTTTCAGAAGCAGCGAAAACAGCAATTGAAAAAGCTGGCGGATCTGTCGAAGTAACGACTAAATAATCTAAGGCACCATTGGTGCCTTTTTTTTGCGCTCCTTTCGTAAAATAAGCGACTAATTATTGCTAGAAATATTAAAAAACTTATATTACTTTCGTTCGAAATGGTAAAATTATCAAAGTGGTTGTTTTTAAACAGCATGAAATGAGGTGCAGCAATGAAAGGTGTCACAAAGACAAAGAATAAAAAAAACATTGCTAAGAAAAATAAAATTGGTTTTACTAAATCCAACAATTTTTTCGTTCGTAACAAAGACTTGGTCAAGAAAATCGTCTTTACCTTACTTGTTTTAGTTTTAATTCGTCTGATGACTTTTATTACGGTACCAGGAATTCAATTGTCAGACCAATTTAGTCAGGCAGTCGGAAACAGTGAATTCTTCCAATTACTATCTTCACTTGGTGGAGGGGGAGTTGGTAAATTCTCAATTATCGCGCTGGGAGTATCACCTTACATTACTGCCTCAATTATTGTGCAACTACTTTCAACCGATGTTATTCCGGTTTTATCACGTTGAACTAAATCAGGAGAACGTGGTCGTCGTAAATTAGACCGTTTAACTAAAGTGATTTCGATTCCCTTTGCTTTAATGCAATCAGTCGCAACCATCTTTACCTTGCAAGGAGCCATCATTCCGAAATGAGGGTCAGATGCAACTGGAACAGGACCGGCTTGATTTTACTATGTGTTAGTTCCAACTGTGATGTTGGGGGGAACATTCTTAATGCTATGAATTTCGGACCAAATTACTATTAAAGGAATTGGAAACGGAGTTTCATTGATTATTTTCACGGGAATTGTTGCGAATATGCCACAAAACTTAATTTCAACATTCCACTTCTACATTACTGGGTCAGAAGAAGCGTCAGTTATGTACGACGGAATCCTCAAATTCACGATCTATATTGCGGTCTTCATTTTTGTTATCTTCTTTATTGTCTTGACAAATGAAGCGGAAAGAAAAGTTCCGATCCAACAAGTGGGGTCAGGTTTGGCCTCGATTAAAGAACATAAACCGTATCTGCCCCTCAAATTAAATAATGCGGGGGTTATTCCGGTTATTTTCGCGTCAGCGATTATCTCGACGCCAATGACGATTGCCCAAATTATTGGGGCCAAAAATGCCTCAAACGGATTTGTCTTGTGAACACAAACTTATCTTTCTTATTCAACATGATGAGGAATTGGGATTTATGCCGTGTTAACACTGCTATTTACCTTCTTGTATGCGCAAGTCCAATTAAACCCAGAAAAAATCTCAGAGAACTTCCAAAAATCAGGAACGTTCATTCCGGGAATTAAGCCGGGAAAAGATACCGAAAAATATCTAAGGGGTGTGATTAACCGTCTTAGTGTTCTTGGATCCGTCATACTAACGGCCATCGCGGTCTTACCATATATCATTTCAAAAATTACCGATTTACCGTCGTCACTCGCGATCGGAGGAACCGGAATTATTATCTGTGTTTCTGTTGCTATTCAAACAGTGCAACAATTACGCGGACGCTTGATTCAACAAGAATTTATTGACAAAAAAGCGGAAAAATTCGAAACAAGTTCAATTGATAATGCATCAAGCCATATTTGATAATTAAAGGGGAAGTAAATATGAATATAATTTTATTAGGAGCACCCGGTTCGGGTAAAGGTTCAACTTCAGAACAATTAATCAGTCGTAAAGGGATGACACAGTTGTCAACTGGAGATTTATTTCGTAAAAACATTGCCGAAAAAACCGCTTTGGGATTAGAGGCACAAAAATTTATGAACGCCGGAAAATATGTTCCCGACGAAATTACTAACGGCATGGTTGAAGACTATTTACAAACAAACCATGACAACTTAGTTTTTGATGGTTTCCCAAGAACAAGAGCGCAAGCAGAAGCATTAGATAAAATGCTAGAAAAATTGGGAACCAAAATCGACAAAGTGATTTATCTTCACGTCGATGAAGAAGTGTTGTTTGATCGTTTGACAGGGCGTTTAATTTGCCCAAAATGCAAAAGAAGCTACCACAAAATTACTCGTAAACCACAAGTTGAATGAATTTGTGATTTTGATGGTGCCGAATTGGTCACTCGTCCCGACGATGCACCCGATAAAATTGCAACTCGCATTGATGAATACAATAATTTAACAGCGACTTTGATTAATTTTTACCAAGCACACGGCAAATTAGTCATACTTGATGTTAATGGTCTAAGTGTTGAAGCAATCTATTTTGATATCGAAGAGGTCTTAAATTAATGGCGGTAACCGTAAAAACCGAACCCCAAATAGCAAAAATGCGTGTAGCCGGAAAAGTATTGGCTCGTGGTCTTAAAATGCTCCGTGCAATGATTAAACCCGGTGTCAATGTGCTGGAATTAGATGCTGCTTTTGCGCAATTTATCGCGGAGAACGGTTGTGAAAGTAACTTTAAAGGATACTACGGTTTCCCAGCGACAATTTGTGTCTCGGTGAACGAACAATTAATTCACGGAATTCCCGTTGATCGCGTTATCAACGAAGGGGATCTTGTTTCGATCGATGCGGGATGTAAATTTGAGGGTTGACATGCCGATAGTGCAATTACTGTGATTTGTGGTAACACAAACAATGAAAAATATGATATACTTGTAAAAGCGACTGAGCAATCGCTAAAGTTAGCAATTGAACAAATTAAAGCCGGTGTTCGCATCGGAACTTTGTCTTCGACTGTTCAAAATTATATCGAAGATTTAGGTTTTCATTTGCCAACTGATTACTCAGGGCATGGAATCGGGCAGGAAATGCACGAAGATCCAAATGTTCCCAATGTCGGAATTCCCAATACTGGTCTTAGATTAGTGGCAGGAATGGTGATTTGCATTGAACCAATGGTTCAAATTGGGACGAGAAAAACTGTGACTGCAAAAGATGGATGAACAGTTTCATCAGCAGACGGAAGTATGACAGCACACTTTGAACACACCATTCTGGTAACAGAGGATGGATACGAAGTGTTAACACTAGATAACTAGGAGGTATATTTTTTTATGTCAAAAGAAGATTATTTAGAAGTTGAAGGTGTAGTGTCGGAAGTGCTTCCAAACACCACATTCAAGGTGAAATTAGAAAATGGAGTTATTATTGATGCCCACGTGTCTGGTAAAATCCGAATGCATTACATTCGCATCTTACCAGGAGACAAAGTAACTGTAGAAATTTCACCGTATGATATGACACGTGGACGAATTAAATATCGTCATAAATAGACATTTTTCAGGAGGGAAATAAAAGATGAAAGTTAGATCATCTGTTAAAAAAATCTGTGATAAATGCCGTGTGATTAGACGTAAAGGCCGCGTAATGATTATTTGTGAACAACCGAAACATAAACAACGTCAAGGTTAATGACAAATAACGTTACTCAGTGTAGCGTTTTAAAAACAAGGTTAATTTATATAAAGGAGATTAGAATATGGCTCGTATTAATGGGGTCGAAATTCCAAATGAGAAAAGGGTAATTATTGCTCTAACTTACATTTACGGAATTGGACCGTCAACATCACAAAAAATCTTAACTGACGCTAAAGTTAGTGAAGACACGCGTGTAAAAGATTTATCTGAAGAGGAAATGAAAAAAATCTCACAAGAAATCGCAAAATTTAAAACTGAAGGGGACTTACGTCGTGAAGTTGCCTTAAATATTAAACGTTTAATGGAAATTGGATGCTACCGTGGAATGAGACACAGAAAAGGGTTACCTGTTCGTGGACAATCATCGAAACAAAATGCACGTACAAGAAAAGGCCCAAGAAAAACTGTGGCTAACAAGAAAAAATAGATAGGAGTGAATTAGCATGGCTCAACAAAAACAAACAAAGAAAAAAGTCAAAAAAAATATTGCTAAAGGTATCGCTCACATCCATTCAACATTCAATAACACAATTGTTACAATTTCAGATGAAAAAGGTAACGTTTTATCATGATCAAGTGCTGGATCGCTAGGATTCAAAGGTTCTAAAAAATCAACACCTTACGCCGCTCAATTAATTGCAGAAGCTGCAGGTAAAGGGGCAATGGATAACGGTGTTAAATCAATCGCAGTAGAAGTCAAAGGTCCTGGACCTGGACGTGACGCAGCAGTTCGTAGTTTACAAGGTATCGGACTTGAAATCACTTCAATTCGTGATACTACCCCAATCCCACATAACGGAGTTCGTCCTAGAAAACGTCCAAGAGGTTAATTTAATGAAACAATTTACAAGACCAGAATTTGAACTATTAGAAACAACTAGTAGTGAAAACACCGGACGTTTCAAAGTTGAACCTTTAGAAAGAGGATTTGGGAACACATTAGGGAATGCAATCCGTCGCACACTTTTATCATCAACACCAGGAGCTGCTGTCTTTGCTATTAAATTAGATGGCGCAGCGCATGAATTCATCTCATTAAAAGGGGTCGTTGAAAACGTCAGTCGTATTATTTTAAATATTAAAAAAATCGTAATTAGAGTCGATACAAAAATGTTCGAAGATGATGAAGTGGCAGTGCTTGCTTTAAAAACTTCAACAGTTGGAGAAATTACAGCCGGTGACATTGAATGTCCTGCTGGAGTGGAAATCTTAAATAAAGACTTAGTCATTTGTACTATTTCTGATGGTGGAAAAATTGACATGGAATTATATGCCAAAAATTCTCGTGGATACCGCTCATTCAAAGACAACACAAAAGAGAAAACGCCAAGCAGTGCTGCGGAAGTGATCTCAATCGATTCAAACTACTCACCAATCGTGAACGTTTCTTACGAAGTTGAACCAACTAAAATTGGGAAATCAATCGACTTAGAAAAACTAACAATTGAAGTAACAACTGACGGATCAGTTAAACCAGCTGATGCCATTTCAACTGCTGCTAAGATCTTGACTGATCATTTAGAGTTCTTTGTTAACTTAAATGAATCAATTCGTGACCTAACAACAATTGGGGCAGCAAGCGAAGAAGATGAAAAAGAATTAGACCGTGAAATTGAAGATTTAGATTTCACACAACGTTCATTGAACTGTCTAAAAAAAGCTGGAATCAACACTTTACGTGACTTGGTTTCAAGATCGGAAGAAGAAATTCAAGAAATCCGCAACTTGGGACGTAAATCATTTAAAGAAATTAAAGAAAAAGTGGCACAATTACAATTGTCATTCAAAATAGATTAGGAGGCTTGAAGGTATGTCGTATATTCAAAAAAGAGGGAAAAACACTGCTTGAAGAGTTGCATTAATGCGTAACTTAACAACTGAATTAATTATCTCGGAAAGATTAGAAATTACTGAAACTCGTGCAAAAGAACTACGTCGTCATTTTGACCACATGGTTACTTTGGCAAAACGTGGTGATTTACACGCCCGCCGTCAAGCTGCTGCATGATTACGTAATACTGATGCGAACGAAAAAGAAACAGCATTACAAAAATTATTTACTGAAGTCGCAAAAAAATACAAAAAACGCGATGGAGGTTACACAAGAATCTTAAAACTTGATAACCGTCGTGGTGATAACGCACCGATGGTCATCATTGAATTAGTTTAATATTGTTAAAACCGATTAGATAATCGGTTTTTTTATGTAATAATTGAAGTAAGGAGGTCACGAAAATGAAAGACTTAAATAACGTCGTTAAAGTATACGATGGTAACATGGAAGCATTCATGAATGCATTAAACGAAGGGAAAACTGTTGAAGTCGCCCTTGAAAAAGGTCCTAAAATGACAAAAACATTGGAAACGGGCTTTTCAGAATACATGAACGCTCACTTTGAAGTAATCAAAGAGGGTGAAAACCTGGGAACTTGTGGTTGCGGTAAACCAGCCGATACCATTTGTCTTGCTTGAAGAGACTAATCAATTAAACATGCTAACGCATGTTTTTTATTTAGCAAAAATACAAAAGGATTTTGAAAATAACCAAGGGAATAATGATAAAATATTTTTGTCCTATCAAAATGGACTATTTTAATATCCAGCGATGTTAATGACAACAATTAATATTTAGGGGGAAAAACAATGGATTATAAATTTTTGACTGAAAAAGATTTGAATGCGTTTAAACTACAATTAAATGAATTTAACGATTTGTTAGTAAGAAGCAGTCAAAAAATGTTGGCAGCCCGTGCCAAATTTGTGCAAGCGAATATTACAAAAGATGAATTAACAGCGATCGAAAAAAGTTACAAAGAGAAAAAAGCAGAGTTTAATCAAATTGCTGACGTCACACCGTACAAAGTTAATTTAAAAAACGCCAAATCTAATATGGCGCAATTTGTGAAAAATACCAAAGACTATTGAAAAGCGTACGAAGAATATAAACTAGCACAATATCTCTTAAAAGAAGCGAAAGACACCATTCGTGATCGTGGCCGTAGTCGTGAACTTGTTAAATTAAACGACACTGCTCTAAAATTGACAAATTTAAATTTCCGTTACCGTGACGATTTCCCGTTAGCTGTCAATGACGTTAGTGTTGAAGTAAAAGCCGGTGAATACGTAACAATCATTGGACATAATGGTTCTGGTAAATCAACTTTATCAAAACTAATTATCGGAGTGTTGGCACCAACTTCAGGGACAATGCAAGTCTTTGGAAACAAAGTCAGTGTTAATAACTTAACTTTAATTCGCCGCTTTTTAGGAATCGTTTTCCAAAACCCGGACAACCAATTTATTGGTTCAACAGTTCGTGATGATATCGCTTTTGGGTTAGAAAACAGAAGGGTTCCATCACATAAAATGGGAGCAATCATTGAAGCGGCAGCTAAAAAAGTAAATATGTTTGATTTCTTGGATCACGAACCATTAATGTTATCGGGAGGACAAAAACAACGTGTTGCGATTGCGTCAGCACTAGCACTGTCACCAGATATTCTAATTTTTGACGAAGCAACAAGTATGCTGGACCCGAAAGGGAAAACCGAAGTTAAAGAAATTATGGTTAAATTAAAAGAAACACGTGAAAAAACCATTTTCTCAATTACACATGATATGGATGAAATTTTAAACGCTGACAAAGTAATGGTTATGAACCACGGAGAGTTAGTGCGTTTTGGAACACCTGATGAAGTGTTGAAGGATAAAGAATTCTTACGTTCAATTCACTTGGATATTCCTTTTGTTTCGCAAGTCGAAGAAGCCTTGGGTGAATTGGGAATTAAATTGACTCCTTCAAAAGATATGGATGAACTGGTGGTGAAATTATGCAAAAAAAACTAAGCCCAGAAGAAAGAGCTAACATTGTCGCAGAAAAACGCCAAGTTAAAGCGGAAGTGCGTGCTCAAACAATTCAACAAGTTAAAAAACAACGTGAACTAGCAGCTAGCCGTAAAAAAATGCATAGTGAAATTGTGACTGCCATTAAAGGTGACAAAAACAATCAAGCACAATATGCCAAAGAAGAAAAAGCCTTTAAAAGAGACGACAAGAAAGCGGTTGCTGCGCGTGTTGCTGAAGTTAAAACATGATATGAAAGTCAGGATAAAACTGACAAAGATGTCGTCAGAACTTACAAATGAAAAATGCAAGAAGCAAAAAGACCGAACTATGATTTCTCGGGAATCATTAAATTTGAAAACATTTCGTATGCCTATGGAGTGGGGACGCCATTTGAACACCGTGCTCTTGATGGAGTTAATGGTCTTGAAATTCAACCAGGTAAAATTACTGCCGTCATTGGGATGACTGGTTCAGGAAAATCAACATTGATTCAGTTAACTAACGGATTAATCTTGCCAAGCACTGGTCGCACATTGGTTGGAAACTACCAATTATACGCTGGAATGAAAAAAATTCATGAAGTTAAACCGCTTCGAAAAGAAATCGGATTAGTGTTCCAATTTCCAGAGTACCAATTATTCCAAGATACCATTGAAAAGGATATTTCTTTTGGACCAATTAACTTGGGAAGAAACAAATCTGATGTTGTGAAAGAAGTCCCTGGTTTACTAAAACTAGTTGACTTACCAGAGGACTACTTAAAAAGAAGTCCGTTTGACTTGTCCGGAGGACAAAAAAGACGGGTTGCAATTGCGGGAATTATCGCGACTGATGGTAACACATTGGTTCTAGATGAACCAACCGGCGGTCTTGATCCGCAAGGGGAAGAAGATTTCATGAATATCTTTAACCACTTAAATAAAGATAAAGGGAAACGCATTATTATCGTCACACATAATATGGACCATGTCCTAAAAATTGCTGACGAAGTCATTGTGATGCACGAAGGACGCGTTATTGCGACTGGTTCGCCGTTTGAAGTCTTTTCAAATCAAAAACTCTTAGAAAAAATTAAAATTGAACCGCCGAAGGTTTATAAATTAGCATTTAAATTAAAAGAACAAGGTCTTGATGTTACTAAAAAAGAATTTAGAACGATTGAGGATTTTGCCAAAGCAATTAAAGAAACAAGAAAGTAGGTGACTTAAATGAGAATGGTATTTGGTAGATACATGCCGTATAATTCGCTCATCCATAAAATGGACCCCCGATTAAAACTGTTAATGATTATTGTCTTAATCGTTTCGGTTTTCTTTCCGATTGGGTTTTCCGGATTTGTCGTTTTAGGGGCAACTATCTTATTAATTTATTCGATAAGTCATCTAAATTGAGGGATGCTCTTAAAATTATTCCGACCGATTTTATTTATTTTTATCGTCTTATTAATTATTAACTTCGTGATGTTGAAGCCAGATTCAAGTACCACCGTCGCATGAAATGCAATGGGTGGGGGCGGAGAATGAGCTAATGTCGCTGGCTTTGGTCATATCGTCCACTGAAAATTCATTTGAATTTCTGAATCAGCTGTTTACCGTGCCATTTATATGGCAACTAGAATTTTCTTAATGATTACATTAACAACTATTTTAACAGGAACAACACAACCGCTGGAATTAACTTTAGCGATTGAAGATTTACTATTCCCGTTAAAACTAATTGGGATTCCAGTTTATATTTTCTCAACTATCATTTCGATTGCTTTACGTATGATTCCAACTTTGATTGACGAAGCAGGAAGAATTATGAAAGCCCAAGCCTCGCGGGGGATCGATATGAAAAATGGGAAACTGAAGGATAAAATCCGTTCGATGATTTCGTTAATCATTCCGTTATTAGTGTCTTCATTCCAAAAAGCAGAGGATTTAGCTTATGCGATGGACTCGCGCGGGTATAGTCCCCACGGAAAAAGAACCCGTTATAAACAAATTCACTTCCGTTTTATTGACTGAATCATTTTTGTGATCGGATTAGGAGTCGGAGTTCTCATGATTTCGTATCCTTACATTGATGTCTTACATCAAATTCAAATTCCTTACATTGATGCTTTAATTGGGTTATAATGTTTGATTTTATTTGTACCATTCAATATAACGGGAAGGCTTTTTCTGGTTGATCAAAACAAAAAAGTGCCAAAACAATTCAAGGCACAATTGAAAAGGCCATTCAACGTGTTACTAAGAATGCCAATTTTAAAACAATTGGTGCTTCTAAAACTGATGCCGGCGTCCATGCTTTGGATCAAAAAATGTTACTGGTCCTTGATTTTGAACCGGAGTTAAAACAATTCCGTCAAGCTTTAAATGCTGTCATTAAACCGGATATTAATATTATTGCCATTGAAAAAACAACGGCCGATTTTCATATTCGTAGTTGTCGCCAAAAGGAATACCAATACACCATTAATTTAGGGGCGTATGATTTGCTGCGCAACGATTTTGAGTGACATATTACTTATCCATTTGTGCGTGAAAAATTCGAGCAGGCGCTCCAATTGTTTATTGGGGAACACGATTTCCTGCACTTTTCTGGTTTAAATCAATCAGAGGCGCAAGAAATTAGAACGGTTCGCCATATCGATGATATTGTTGTGCAAAATGACGGCGACCGCATTGTCGCCCTCTTTACAGGGAAAGGTTTTATTCGTTACCAAATCCGGATGATTGTTGGTGCTTGCGCCGCTTATGCGCTTGGTAAGATTAAAAATCTAAGTGATATTACGGATGTCCTTAATTTAAAAAAAGAAAAATTTAACCATATTGCTGACCCAGCGGGTTTAATTTTGAAAAGAATAATTTATAATTAGTTGAGAGGTGATAATATGAAAAATGGTATTGTGTTTACCCCGAAATATATTGTCGAAAATATGTTGGACATGGTTGGTTATAAAAGTTCCAATATTTTAAATAAGCATGTAATTGATAATTCGTGTGGTGATGGAGCGTTTTTGATGGCTGTCGTAGGTCGTTATATTAAAAATGCTAAAAAACATGGTTATAGTTCAAACGAGATTAAAAAACTATTAGAGACTTTTATTCACGGTATTGAAATTGATGCTGAAAATTATAAAAATGTCATCTCTAATTTAAATAAAGTTTTAGTTGAATACAAACTTTCAATTCGAGTAAATTGGGATATTACATTAGGTGATGCAACAGAGATTGATAAATTTAACGGTAAAATGGATTTTGTGGTTGGGAACCCGCCTTATATTCGAAATCACGATATGAATTTTGATTACAAAAAATTCAGTTTTGCTAAATCGATGACGGATTTATATATTATATTTTTTGAAATCGGAATCAACA
>JALAGN010000010.1 GCA_022712415.1 Spiroplasma sp.
ATATAATATTTCATATATTTCACGTGTGGAAAATACAGCTATCCAAAAAGAAGGGGTCTCATTTTTAAATTATGAGACCACTAATAACAACGAGGAAATATATAAGGATTATAAAAATAACGAATATACTTTTTCATCAATGGAATTGTTCAATAAAAATAATTTTGATTTTGAAAACAATGAAGAACAAATGGTAAAGGAAATTGAAAACAATACCTTTTCATTATTTAAGTATTTTAAAAACAAATATTTCAGTGATGCAACGATTGAAATGATTGAAAGAACTACTTTATACCAAAACATGAACAATTACTTTTATGACTTTTATGAATACTGAAATGGGCAAAATGAAGATGTTGCCAGTAAACTGCAAGAATTGGTTTTCACCGAACATGGTGAAAGACCAAATGTAACGATTTCAATTGATGGCGACAAAATTATGTATGATGAAACTGAATTGTACACAGTTGGTCTTAACCGAATTGGGGAAGTAGTGTCGGGAGAATATACTTCGACAACTTTGAATTTATTTTCAATTGGAAGTAAATTAAACTTCCTTGACACCGCTATTAAAAAAGATGACAACCAATTCAATGCCGTAAAACAGAATGTTCCAAATACAACATTAATCGCGTTTACGGATGAGAATATGTATGATAATGATTGATTCGTAGATGCTAGTACTGATGAGAGAAATCTTGATTTGTACATTAATTTAATCAATGATATCGCAAATAAAAATGGGTTTAATGCTCGTTATAAAAATGAAATCATTTACTCTAACAAGGAAACAGAAGAAAAGTTTGCTTTTGTTGATAGAACAATTACAGAGTTTGGGGGTTACGCACATTTAAACTCTGTAAATCTAAACATCACAAGTAAACGTGATCATTTTAATGATTACGATGTAAATAGTGTTGTGATGTCACAACGTTATGCTGCTAAAAATGGTTATTCAGTTACCGGAAGTAAAGCGTTTGTTTTTAAAACCGATGTAACTGAACTTAGTTTTACTGTCGCCGGTTTGGCTTATGATTATCAAAATGCATTTCCATTAATGTACGATAGCGACATTATTCCAGATACTCAACATGAAGCAACGCTTTATGTCAATGGAGGGTTATTCTCAAATAAAGGAAAAATCCTTGATAATTACATCGCGGATAATTCTGAGATTCTATTCGAACATATTGGTAACAATGTAACAAGTGATGATGCCCAAGCTTTATCAAAAGCGCTAAGCATTAATCCGTTTGATATCACACAAGGTAAAAGCTTAGGTAAAATGAACGGAATTACAAATGTCTTAAGAGATAACGCCGTTGGTTATTTAGCTTCGTTCTTAGGGTGATCAATTTCGTTCCTGTTCCTAATCTTCTTTATTGTTGGATTAGCGTCGATTTATGTTCTAACAATTAAGGACATTAAAAAGAATTTAGTCACATTAGGAATCTTAAAAGCTAACGGATATACCAATGCTGAAATTGCGTTAGAGTATGGATTGAAAATGTTGATTCCGTCATTGATTGCCGGAATATTAGCATATCCATGTTTAATTGGAATTCAAGCGATTGTCTTTTCACAAATTGGCGATTTCTTCGATTTCAATATCGCATTTAATTACTTTATTATTCCGTATCTCTTAATCTTTGTCTTATTTAACATTTTTATTTTCTGCTTTGGATATTTATCAGCCTTATTTAAACTATGACATCCAACGATTAAATTAATCAATGAGCAAATCGACAAAGAACGTCAACCAATTTCATTGAAGTTGATTGATAAACTGAACTTGAAAAAATATAGTACGAGAATGACGTTAAAACAATTTGCGATCTCTTGAAAGAAAATTGTGTCATTGTCATTTACAATGCTTATTTCTTCAATATTAATCTCGCTCTTAATTCTGACACCGGTTGGAATTAATAATGTTAAAAATAACTACTATGCCAGCCAAGATTATAGTTTGGAAAACGATTATCAAACAGCGCTACCAAATAATCCTATGTCGTACAGTACTTATTACACCGACCAAAATGATTCAGAAACATTCTATCCAACAATGTATCAAAAAGACTTTACTGGTGATTTAATTGATGTTGATAAGATTAATTATGCTGATCCAGATAACTCTGACTCTGGTGATGCTGATGTATCTTATGCTTCTGACACTTTTGGTTTAACATTTGTTTATTTAAAAAATAAACACTTCTCAATTAATGCCTTTGAAAAAATGATTAACATTTATGAAGACAGTGACTTAGAAGGAATTTTAAGTAATGTTATTGATCAAATTATCCCTGGATTCTTTGGACAAGCATCACCAAATGTTTCCAATTGAAAGGATGCGTTGTCATCGTTGGTTGTTGCCAAAATGCCACCTGAATTGTTGGAATATTGAAATGATGTGGAAAAACGAAATCAATTTTCAATTGATTTTCAAACAACAAAATATACTGCTGGAACAGACGAACTAGTTTCGTGATATCAAAATGCAGTTGACGATAACAAAACCTTTAATTTAATTGGAATTAATGATGGCGACTTTGTGAAAGCTAACCTCGATGAGGTAAAAAGTGGAAACGACATTATTGTGAGTGATAAACTTTTAAGTGATTTAAACTTAAAAGTTGGTGACACAGTACAATCAACTGTCACTACTCCAACCTTAAAAATTAAAACAACCGATGGTTATAAAGCAATTGATCCAAATTGATGAATGTATGATGTGGATGAAAATAATAATAATTTAATCCCGATTACAGATACTGATTTAAGTAAGTATACTTTTGCTTATGCCAAAGGTGATAAAGATTCAGAAAACTATGAACATGTCGGATATGGAATGCCATATTACACTGATGCAGATGGTAACTACCATAGCTACTACAGTGTTCAAAACGTGGTCTTAAAAATTCCAACTAACTTAATTAATCCTGATGATTGAAAAATTGAAGACGGATATGATTTGTTTAATCCGGACAACGGAGTTGTAACAGAACAAGATGGTTATTATTTAATTCACCCTTATAACTGAAAAATATCAGGGCAAAGTTTATCAACCAAATCATTTGGGGAACTACTAGCCTATATTTTGGCAATGGGGAAAGAACCAGACACTTGATATGACATTGCGACAAACAACAAGTTTGGCGACAATGGCAAATTAATTACCACTGAAAATGATGATAAAGTTGTCAATTATAAAATTGTTGATTCAATTGGGATTTATGACCAAGACGTTGCCTACACAACAAGAGAAAATGTCAACGCGACATTAGGCGTTGCTGACGGTGCAACTTCAACTTGATTCAACGGTAAGTTATCAAAAGATGAAGAAAACGGGGATATTTATTCTCGTTTTGGAATCGTGGTAACCGATGGAAACACTTCGTTTGCGGGATTAAAAAACATTAAATCACAAACAGCAGGGACAAACTTTATTGGAATGAAACTTCAAGTTTTTAATACCCTGTATAGCTTTGCCATTGGAATTGTGATTATCTTTATGTTAATTATTA
>JALAGN010000011.1 GCA_022712415.1 Spiroplasma sp.
AAGACACACTTTTTGATTAATTTTTTTATAGTACCCTTATAGTGTGTTGACATTTTTTTTTTTTTTGTAAAGTAAAGGTAGACCTAAGGGTCGAAAAGGAGAAAAATATATATGAAAAAATTACTTAGTTTATTAGGAGCAATCGGATTAGTTGCTACAAGTAGTGCAACAGTAGTATCATGTGATAATGGAGATAAAGATTCATCAAACGCTGGTGACTTTACTACTGACTTATCAAAAGTAGCTGGTGATAAAACAGATGCTTTAGTAGGAGTTATTAAAACACACTTTAAAAATACTGACGGAATTGCAGACGCACAAGTTATGATTTTCGATACAATCGACAATGCAAATAAAGCAGAAGATGTAATGACAGGTGCTGCAGACCAAACAGATTTACCTACAAAAGTTGAGGAAATTACAGGTGAAGAAGCTTCACTTGCATTCTTTGCTTTTGCAAGTGATAAAGATACTGGTGCTTATTCAGCAACTGTATTAAAAGGAACAATTACAAACAAACCTGATGAAAAAACAGTAATTACATTAGATAAAGCTGAAGTATCAATCGCAATTGATGGTACTGACACTGTAACAATCTCTAACTTTACTGATTTAACTAATGTTAAAGCTGAAAGTGCCGACATTGCAAAAGCAACAGCTGAACTTGCTGATGATGGTACAATTACAATTAAAGGTGTAGCAGAAGGTTCAACAACTATTACAGTTTCAGCTGATGGTGTTGATTCCGTTACTATTAGTGTTACTGTTACAGCAGCTAAATAGTTATTAACTCATATTTATATATTACTTATCATCAAAACAGAGTCCCAGTGCTCTGTTTTTTTGTTTTCTCTTGCCTTGGAGGGGGTTGAATGTTTTATAATTAAGGTAAATCAGAAAGAGGGAAGTCAATATGAAATTATCAGAATATCGTCATGTTAATGATTTAAAACAACTATCAAACACAGAATTAGCAGAATTAGCAGGTGACTTAAGAGCGGCTGTTATTAAAGAATGTGAGGAATTTGAAGGTCATTTAGGAAGTAATTTAGCAGTGGTGGAATTAACCATTTCTTTATTACGTCACTTTGGATTTCAAAATACCCGTTATTTATTTGATACTAGTTATCAAGCATATTCATTTAAACGATTAACTGATCGTCCAGATTTTTACGATCTTGTTCATTCACCTGATGGGTATAGTATCTTTCAAGAAATTGGTGAAGGGGATCCCTTTTCCGGGGGACATACTTCCATATCAGCTGCTTGAGCAGCTGGTTATAATTTTGTAAACGATGAAAAACAAACGATCGAAATTATGGGCGATGGAGCGCTTGCAACTAGTATTGGTTTAGGGGGAATGTTAAATTTCGCCAAAACCCAAAACAAAGGATTATTTATTTTAAATGATAATAAACAAGGAATTGGTGTTAATCCCTATGATTACTTAGATTGAAAAGCGATTGCCACCGGAATGAAATATACCTACTTTGAAGTTGATGGTCATGACTTTGATGCAATGGAACAAATCTGAACAGCGTATGACAAAGCAACGGGTCCAGTTTTTGTCAAAGCCAATACAATTAAAGCTTTAGGGTATGAAAAACCCTTTAATCATGATGAGGCCCTGCATTATATTGATTTCAATGCAAAACCAACACCAGGGAAAATTAGTTCTTTTAAAATTTTAAAAGAAGAAATGTACCAAAATATATTAGAACACGATCAAGATGCGCTCTTCTTTGTGGCCGGTTTTGGTTATGGATACGGTTTAGAAAAATGACGTCGTCAATACCCCAACCGTGTTATGGAAGTCGGGATTTCTGAAGAGATTGCTTTAATTGAAGCAGCGGCTGCCGCTAATGCAGGAAAACATCCATATCTCTTTATGGGAGCAACATTCTTCCAAAGATGTTACGACCAAATTGTGCACGATGTTATTCGTAATAGTAGTAATATCACCATTGTGATTGTGAATGCTAGCATCACCAATATTGGTGATTCACACCACGGAATTTATGATTTAAATATGTATAATGCCTTTGAAAATGTGCAAGTCTTTTGCCCAAGTTCAAAAGGGGAAATGCATCAAGCATTCGTGGAAAGTCAAAAATATCATGGTCCAAAAGTAATTCGCCTCCAAGGGGAGGTTGCTTGTGATGAAACTGTCCCAAGTAGTATTTATAACTGAAACCATATTAAGCATGGTGGTAAGAAAGTTGTGATTTCATATCACGATTTCTTCCATGCGTTAGAAGATTACGTCGCCACAAATAAATTGCCCATTGATGTTGTTAATGCCACAAGTTTAAATCCAATTGATGAAAAACTCATTCAAAAATTAATTGATGAAAATTATACAATTTATACTTATGAACATACCTTCTGAAAAAATAATTTAGCTTCATCAATTAGAGCACATTTCCCCAATATCATTGTGAAAGACTATTCATTTAAAAATATTTTTATCGGTCGTTGAGGAATGAAAGAAATGATGGAAAGAAACGAAATGGATCTAGCGACTGTTACTAATCAAATTTTAAGTGACAATAAAGATTAATCAAAATTAATACCTAATTTAACTAACGGAGGGGAGTACCATTTTGCCCACACGTTAGTTTTTTTATATCCAACCATTATTTGTCATTGTTTCATTGAAAAAACGGGACAAAAAAATAGGATAAAATAATCCTACTTTCTTGTGTTTCGTTACAAGCAAAAATAATCTAATTATTGTGTTATTTCGTGTTCAGAACAAAATCTTTAATTTCTTGCTTCCAAGAATTCAATACGGTGAACTAGCATTTCAATTTGTTTACTTTGCATTTCTACAATTTTTCTTAGTTCAACATTTTCACGTCGAAGTTCGATGTTTTCTTTTTCCAATACTTCAATCCGAACGGCTTGCGCGGCAATGATTTTGTCTTGTTCCTCAATCCGAACTGCTTGCGCGGCAATGATTTTGTCTTGTTCCTCGATCCGAGCAGCTTGTGCGGCAATGGTATTTTTCATACCATCATATTCGCTTTTTAAAATTGTGACAGTTGTCCCGTCACCAGTTGGACGTGATCGTTTGACGTGCGGAAATTGTTTAAGATATTCGTTCACGATATTTCGTACTTCCTTTCTGATTTGTGTTCAGTCGTTGATTGTCAATGGTGCAGTTTTTATGAATTCTGCAACTTCATCATGTGGAGTTTCCTTCATCGGAAATGTAACCGTCTTGACTTAGGGTAATATGTAATTTGCTTTTCATATTATACACCTACTTTCTAGGGAAAATTGCCCTCCAATTACTTATACGCAATTTTCTTCCAGTTTGTGCCAAAAAATTTAAAAAAAAATAAAAAATGGGATATAAGATCCCAATTTTTTAATTATTATTTAAATCACTTGAAATGAAGTAACCCACTTAAGTGTGGTGTTTTAT